>NZ_BAAHXB010000046.1:0-41908 GCF_054657215.1 Endothiovibrio diazotrophicus | reverse complement strand
CGGCGTTGCGCAAAGGGTTGCATACAACGAGTATGCGCCCCTTTGCGCGCCTTGCAGGACGGGCGTCTCGACGCCCCAAAACAGGAAGTTATTCTTTCGCGGGCCCTTAGGCCGCGATAATGCGGAGTGCCGCGACTCGACGAGACTAGACGGAAAGGGCGCCTCGCGGCCTATGGGCCGCTCCTACACCGGGCGGGGCGCGATCCCGTCGAGGCCGTGCTGACGGTAGATCGAGGCGGTCTCCGGCGAGGCGAGAAAACGGGCCAACCGCCCGCCCCAGGTGCCACCGTCGCCGACCACCGCGGTGTGTACCTCGCCGGAGAACGCCTCCGCGCCGGGCAGCCCGACCCACTCGAAGAGCGAGGGGAAGATGCGGCAGTAGCGCAAGGCCAAGTGGTAGTAGACCACCGCCGCGTCGGCCCGCCCGTCGGCCACCGCCTGGGGCGCCTCGCGATGGTGGATGCGCTCGCCGAACACCACCTTGCCCGCCTCCTTGCCCAGCGACGGCAACGTCACCCCCTCACGCGCGGCCAGCGCCCGCAGCGTCTCCTCGTAGCCGCCGTAGCTCACCGCCTCGGACTCCGGGTTGGAGAGGAAGAGCTTGACCTCCTCCCGCGCCAGATCGGCCACCCCGCCGATCCCCTTCGGGTTGCCCCGGCGCACCAGCAGCACCGCGCCGCGGTGGCGGGCGAGCGGCGTGGTGTCGGCGATCCACCCCTCCTCCGCCAGCTGCCCCAACACGTGAGGCGGACTGATCACCAGATGGGGCGCGAGGGCGAGTTGGAAGTTGCCGAAACGCAGCGTGCCGCGGCGCACCCACTGGAGCAGCGGGCCGGGGGGCGTGGTGGTGTAGAAGATCCCGCCAAGGCCGGGGTGCTGCTCGCGGAAGAGGCGCAACGCATCGCGCAGCGCCATATGGTGATTACCGTCGGAGAAGACCACCAGCTCTGCGGCGAGGGGGTCGCCGTGCAGGTCGAGCATGCGGTTGGAGCCGGCGTGCTCCCAACGGGGGACCTCGCCGTCTGTGGAAATCGTCTCCTCCGGCCACTGCAACATGGGGGCATCCTCCCTGCTCTCGGTTGATGATCTGAAAAGCTTAGACCGAGTCAGGGAAAGAACGATCCCGGCGGGAGATCGAAAAACCCGTGTTGCCTACCACATCAGATCATCGGGGATCTGGTACTCGGCATAGGGATCGTCTTCGTCAGGGGTATCGGCGCGCCCCTCGTTGAGCACCACCACGTAGGCGGCATCGCGCTCGCGGATCTTCTCCGCCACCCCCTTCGGCACCACCTCGTAGCCCTCGTCGAGGCGCACGATCGCCAGCTGCCCGCGGGCGATAGCATCGGCGACCTCCTTGGTGACGTGGATCCGCTTCACCTTGGTGCCGTCGGTGAAGTTGTAGGCCTCGCCGTCGTGCCCCTCCGCCTTCGGCCGGCGGTTGGCCTCGATCATCTGGCGGATCTGGGCGACCACCGCCCGCTCCCGCTTCTCCGCCTCCCGTTGGCGGTTCAGCTCGCGATCGCGCTCCGCCTTCTCCCGTGCTCCCTGCTCGGCGGCGCTCCTCGCCTCCTCCTCGACGCCGCCGCCCTCGCCCTTCTTACGCTTGCCCTTCTGCTCGTGGCGAACCTTCTTCGCCTTGCCCTTGCTCACCAGCCCCGCCTTCAGCAGCTGATCGCTCAGTGAATTACCCATGACCTGGAATCCTGTACTCGTAAAAGCCGTAGAAGTTCGAAGCTCTTTCGCGCCGCCGACTGAATCGGCTCCGGCAGCGTCTCGAATGCAGCCCAGAAGCGGCGGGTCGCCCGATGCATCAGAGCCCCTTCAAGCTGCCCTTCGCCTTCGCATCGGCGGCCTCATCCAACAGGAAGTCCAGCTTCCCCGATTGCCCGTCTGCCTCGATGTCTCGATCCCACTCTTCCCAATCCCGCTGGTTGATCCATTTTGCCAAGCGGACAAAGTCCTCATGGGGCAGTGCCTCAATTGCGGACTGAATCTGTTCGATCCTGCTCATGACGTCCCTCCGGGGACGAAAACTGGAAATTACATCGAATCCGATTGTAAGACTGTCCCCCCAATTTGGCGACGACCCGGTCAGGCGGGAGGATCCAAAAAGGGCCGAGCGTCATCACCGACACTCGGCCCCCCGCATTCGAATCCCTCTTCTCCGCGAACTCCGCGTCTCTGCGTTCTCCGCGTTGATCATCCCAAGCGCGGAAGAACGCCGGCGCCCGGACTCAGTCCTTCATCACCCCTTCGATGAACTTCTTCACCCCGTCGAGCCACGACGAGGCCTGCGGGGTGTGGGTGGCACCACCCTCGCCCATCGAGCCGTCGAACTCGCGCAGCAGCTCCTTCTGGCGGTCGGTAAGATTCACCGGGGTCTCCACCACCACCCGGCAGAGCAGATCGCCGACCACCCCGCCGCGCACCGGCCGCACCCCCTTGCCGCGCAGCCGGAACAGCTTGCCGGTCTGGGTCTCGGCGGGGATCTTCAGGCTCACCTTGCCATCGAGGGTCGGCACCTCCAGCTCGCCGCCGAGCGCGGCGGCGACGAAGGAGATCGGCACCTCGCAGAAGAGGTGGTTGTCCTCGCGGGTGAAGATCGGGTGCTCGCGCACCACGATGTGGACGTAAAGGTCCCCCGCCGGTCCGCCTTGGTCGCCCGCCTCTCCCTCGCCGGTGAGGCGGATGCGGTCGCCGTTGTCGACTCCCGCCGGCACCTTCACCGAGAGGGTCTTGTACTCTTCGATGCGGCCGCGGCCGTGGCAACTGCCGCAGGGCTCCTTGATCACCTTGCCGGTGCCGCGGCAGGTGGGACAGGTCTGCTGGATCGAGAAGAAGCCCTGCTGCATCCGCACCTGACCGTGGCCGCCGCAGGTGGTGCAGGTGGTGGGGTTGGTGCCGGGCTTGGCGCCGCTGCCGTGGCAGGTGTTGCACGACACCAGGGTGGGGATGCGGATCTTGGCGGTGGTGCCGTGGACCGCCTCCTCCAGGGAGAGTTCCAGGTTGTAGCGCAGATCGGCGCCGCGGTTGACGCTGGCACGCCCGCCACCGCCGCGGCGGCCGCCGCCGAAGATGTCGCCGAACACCTCGCCGAAGATGTCGCCGAAGTCCGCCGCGCCACCGAAGCCACCGGCGCCCGGTCCGCCGCCACCCATGCTGGGATCGACCCCGGCGTGGCCGAACTGGTCGTAGGCGGCCCGCTTACGGGCGTCGGAGAGCACTTCATAGGCCTCCTTCGCCTCCTTGAACTTGCCTTCCGCCTCATGATCGTCGGGGTTGCGGTCGGGATGGAACTTCATCGCCAACCGCCGGTAGGCCTTCTTCAGCTCGGCCTCGGAGGCGTTCTTGTCGACTCCGAGGACTTCGTAGAAATCGCGTTTGGACATTTTATTTAAGGCGCCAGGCTTCAGGTGTCAGGCTTCAGGTGATCCGGGGCTGCGCTCGCCAGCGGTCTATACCGTTGACGTCCGACTCCGAAACAACTCCATAAACGGGACAGGCTTCGCAAGCGAAGCCATTTATATTCTTCGGTCAATGCCAAGTAACCGCCAGCGAGCGCATCAACCCCTGTAGGAGCGGCCCCCAGGCCGCGATCCGTGCGGAGTGAGGCCTTTCATCTTGGCTGGCGGCAGGTACGGAAACAGCGCCATCGCGGCCTGGGGGCCGCTCCTACAGGCAGACATTTCACCGCATGTGCGATATTCGGGTGCGACTCCGGCACCGAGCCCTGCTCCGGGGCAGGTACGAAGTCCCCTGCCCGGAGCCTGACGTCCGGCGTCCGAAACCTTACTTGTCGTCCTTGACCTCTTCGAACTCGGCGTCGACCACATCATCCCCGCCGGGGGCTGCACCCGCACCCGCACCGGCGCCACCGCCCGGCTGGGCGCCGGCACCGCCCTCGGCCTCGCCACCCTTCTGGGCGTAGAGGCGCTCGGCGAGCTTGCCGGAGAGTTCGGTCAGCGCCTTGGTCTTCTCCTCGATCGTCTCCTTGTTGTCTCCCTTCATCGCCTCGCGCAGGCCATTGATGGCGCTGTCGATGTCGGACTTCTCCTCGGCGCTCACCTGCTCGCCAAGCTCCTTCATCGACTTCTCGGTGGCGTGGATCATGTTGTCGGCCTGATTGCGGGCGTCAACCAGCTCGCGCGCCTTCTTGTCCTCGGCGGCGTGGGCCTCGGCGTCCTTCACCATGCGGTCGATCTCGTCGTCGGAGAGACCGCTGGAGGCCTTGATCACGATCGACTGTTCCTTGCCGGTGGCCTTGTCCTTGGCGGAGACGTTGAGGATGCCGTTGGCGTCGATGTCGAAGGTCACCTCGATCTGCGGCACGCCGCGCGGCGCCGGCGGGATGTCGGAGAGGTCGAAGCGGCCCAGCGACTTGTTGCCGGAGGCCATCTCGCGCTCGCCCTGGAGGACGTGGACGGTCACCGCGGTCTGGTTGTCCTCGGCGGTGGAGAAGACCTGGTTGGCCTTGGTCGGGATGGTGGTGTTCTTGTCGATCAGCTTGGTCATCACCCCGCCGAGGGTCTCGATGCCGAGCGACAGGGGGGTGACGTCGAGGAGCAGCACGTCCTTGACGTCGCCGCCGAGCACGCCGCCCTGGATCGCCGCACCGATCGCCACCGCCTCGTCGGGGTTGACGTCCTTGCGCGGCTCCTTGCCGAAGAAGCCCTTCACCGTCTCCTGCACCTTGGGCATGCGGGTCTGGCCACCGACCAGGATCACATCGTCGATCTCGGAGGCGGCGAGCCCCGCATCCTTCAGCGCGATGCGGCAGGGATCGACGGTACGCTCGACCAGATCCTCCACCAGCGACTCCAGCTTGGCGCGGGTCATCTTGATGTTGAGGTGCTTCGGCCCGCTGGCGTCGGCGGTGATGTAGGGCAGGTTGACCTCGGTCTGGCTGGAGGAGGAGAGCTCGATCTTCGCCTTCTCGGCGGCCTCCTTCAGGCGCTGCAGGGCGAGCGGGTCGTTGTGCAGGTCGATCCCCTGCTCCTTTTTGAACTGGTCGGCCAGATAATCGATGATCCGCAGGTCGAAGTCCTCGCCGCCGAGGAAGGTGTCGCCGTTGGTCGAGAGCACCTCGAACTGGTGCTCACCGTCGACCTCGGCAATCTCGATGATCGAGATGTCGAAAGTGCCGCCACCCAGGTCGTAGACCGCGATCTTGATGTCACCGCGCTTCTTGTCCATGCCATAGGCCAGGGCCGCCGCGGTGGGCTCGTTGATGATCCGCTTCACCTCCAGGCCGGCAATGCGTCCGGCGTCCTTGGTCGCCTGGCGCTGGGAGTCGTTGAAGTAGGCCGGCACGGTGATCACCGCTTCATTGACCGCCTCGCCCAGGTAGTCCTCGGCGGTCTTCTTCATCTTCTGCAGCACGCGCGCGGAGATTTCGGGGGCGGCCATCTTCTTGCCGTGGGCCTCGACCCAGGCGTCACCGTTGTCCGCCTCGACGATCTTGTAGGGGACCATCTTGATGTCGCGCTGCACCACCTCGTCCTTGAAGCGGCGGCCGATCAGGCGCTTGATGGCGTAGAGGGTGTTGTTGGGGTTGGTCACCGCCTGACGCTTGGCCGGCTGGCCCACCAGCACTTCACCGTCTTCGTTGAAGGCGATGATCGAAGGGGTCGTGCGGTCACCCTCACTGTTCTCGATGACGCGGGCGCTCCCGCCCTCCATCACCGCGACGCAGGAGTTGGTGGTACCGAGGTCGATGCCGATGATCTTGGCCATGTTCCGTGCTCTCCGTTGAAAATCTTGAGTGATCCGCCCTGTGCGCGGGCGGAAGCGTGAATTCGTTGATAAACGTTAGATAGGTATGGAATTGCCGATTTCAAGCCTGGACGTCGATGGAGGGGGACTCCTCCGGCTTGGTCCCGGCCTTGGCCACCACCACCATCGCCGGGCGGATCAGCCGCTCGTTGAGCTGGTAGCCCTTCTGCACCACGTGGAGCACGGTATTGGGCTCGGCCTCGGCCGACTCCATCATGCTCATCGCCTCATGCAGTTGGGGATCGAACTTCTCCCCCTTGGGGTCCACCTGGACGATGCCGAACTTTTCCATGGCACCGGAGAGCATCTTCAGGGTCAGCTCCATCCCCTCGCGGATCTTCTCCACGTCGCCCTCGGAGTTCTCCGCGGCGGCCAGCCCCATCTCCAGGCTGTCGCGCACCGGCAGCAGTTCACCGGCGAACTTCTCCAGGGCGAACTTGTGGGCGTTCTCCAGGTCGCGGCTGCTGCGCTTGCGCAGGTTGTCCAACTCGGCGTTGATGCGCAGCACCTGATTCCAGTGGTCGTCGGCCTTGGCGCGCGCGTCCTCCAGCATCAGCACCACTTCGTCGTAGCTCGGCTGCCCTTCGCCGGTCCCTTCTGCGGCAGCCTCCTCGACGACACCCTCCACCTCGACCGATGGCTCGTTCATCTTCTCCTCATCACTCATCTCGCTCTCCACGGCGCTGGATAGTTCATTGAAAAACACAGAGAAAACCCGACGAAGGGGTGCTTCGAACGGGTAGTGGTACGGAATATGGGGTTTCATTTGGGGGTTTCAAGGGGCAATGGCTTCAGACTTGAAGTGCTTTTGAGAACCGCGCCGAGGCTGAGACATGGGCGCGTGCACTGGAAAGCGAGATGGACCGGGGGGTGTCTGTCTCCCGCTCCGAGGCGGAGCAGACGACGCTTGGCGAAGCGCTGAAGCGCTATTTGCGCGAGGTGACCCCCGCCAAGAAGGGAGCCGATCAGGGGAAGAGAAAGATCCGCCTGTGGCAAAACCGCAAGCTGGCGCTGCGCCCGCTGGCATCCATCCGCGGCGCCGACCTCGCGGAGTTCCGCGACCAGCGGCTCGCCGACGGGAGGAGCCCCTACACCGTCAATCATGACCTCAACCTCATCTCCCATCTCTTGCCCATGCCGCCGATGGCGATGAAGCGGAGCATCGGGTTGCGGTGGACCTCGCTACCCGGCTTGGCCACCCAGTCGGTGAGCAGGGAGAGTTCCTGCTCGCGCCCCACCAGGCGGCGCGACCGCATCAGTACGTAGGGGTGGGCGATGTAGGGCTCGGGAGCGGTGGGGATGGGGCTGGCCGTCGGGCGGTAGTCGGAGGCGGCGGAATCCCTTTATCCGTACTCGTGCAGGGCGTGAATGATCTGGCCGCGCAGGTCCTTTTCGTCGGTGAAGAATTCGCCGACCCGCTCGCTTCCGACGCGTTTTTTGACGGCCTCCAGCTTGGTAGCGCCCTCCCCTTTCTCCACCAGCTTGGACGGCCATGGATGATTCTCGTCCATGAAAAAGAGCAGGCGCGGAATGCCCCGCGCCTTGGCCCGTTCATACTCCAGCTCGGTGATGGAGGCGTGCGACATCGTTCCCTGTTCCCGTCCTGACTAAACCCCGTCCATTGTGCGGGATTTGCAAACGACAATTCCATCCACTCCGGCATCGATGTGGGAGCAGCCCTAAAGCCGCGATTGCCTACAGGGATGTAGGCACTTCGCGTGAGCAGAATGCGGAAGCCGACGCCGTTTGCGCCGCCTACCGCTCTCCGGGCCGAAACGTCTCACTCCGTACCATCGCGGCCTGGGGGCCGCTCCTACAGGGAGGGCGTCCAGGCGACGAAAAACAAGGCGGCACCTTCCGGCACCGCCTTTTTCCCGATTCGCGAACGAGGGGTTCCCGCCGCCGATCACTCGGCGCACAGGGGATAGCTCCCCGACTTGCACTTCATCAAGGCCTTCTCCCGGTCGCCCATCAGCACGCCCTGCCAGTTGGACTTGTCCAGCTCGATGGTCATGTAGCCGAACTCCTTGAGCCCCTGGACGGTGGCCTTGTGACCGTCGATCGCCAGCTCCTTGGTGCTCTTCGGATGCAGCGAGGCGAGCTTGACGCCGCCGTTGCCGAGGATCAACTGCTGGGCGTGGGACTTGGATTTGAAGCCGACCGCCTGGAAGCGGTGCATGTGCCCCGACAGCACCAGGTCCAGCCCCTCGCTCAGGCCGGTCGCATGGTCGGCGGCGAGCAGGGTCCGGGTGATGTGGCAGTACTTGTCGGTGGGATTCGCGCCGCAGGCGCCGACGTCGTCGCGCTTGACGATGCCCCAGACCGGCCGGTGGATCACCAGCCAGGTCTGCTTCGCCTTGGGGGCGTTGCTTTGCAACTGTTTGGTGAGGGCGAACTGGTTGACGTAGTCATCCGCATTCAGCAGGCCGGAGTCGCAGGCGTTGGCGGCGTCGACCACCAGCAGGTTGAGCGGATCGAAGTGGACCAGGAAGGGCTGCGCCGAGAGCGTCGGCGTCGGGTTGTCGGCGGAGGGGCAGCTGAGCTGGGCGGCGTATTTGCCGAGCAGCGGGCTGTTGGCGTCGAGCAGGTAGAACCAGCCGTTGCCGGCGCGGCTGCACAGCTCGTGGTTGCCGCGGGCGAAGACGAAGGGGGCGGCCGACATCAGCGATTGGGCGGCGTCGAACAGGTTGCTCTTCCAGGCGCTCCAGCTATCCGAGAAATTGCTGCCAGGGGTGTTCATGCCGTAGTAGCCGCCGGGGATGCGGCACATGCCCTGGGTGGTGTTGTCGCCGGCATCATAGACCTGGACGGTCTGGCCGTTGACCTGGATGGTGCCGGGGGTGCCGCTGTAGTTGTAGTCCCCCATGTGCAGGACCAGGTCGGGCGCCTCCTTCGCCGCCTGCGCGGCCAGTTCGGGGAACACCCAGCCCCCCTCCCCGTCGCTGATCTGGCTCGATTTGTAGCCCGTGTCGCCGACGACCACGATCTTCTCCGGCGCGCTCTTCAGCGCCGGCAGGGTGAGGGTGCTGCCGGGGATGGCGGTGGCGGTAGTGGCGCTGTAGATCCCCTCGCAGACGGTGATCGGGAAGTGCGCGGGGTCCGGGTTGGTGCGGGTCCGCATCGTCGCCACGGTGGGGACGGACGGGCACGGCTGGTCGACGCCGTCGATGACGATGCGGGCGAGGCTGACCGTATCGCCGGTGTCGATGTTCTGGGTATACAGCACGTAGGCGGCGGCGATGTCGCCGGTCGATTGCGCCTGTGCGCAGGGGGTGGTTAGAACGAAGAGGGAGAGCAGGCCGAGCAAGGCGGTGTTTCTCTTGACGGTCATGATTCGATTCATCCTTTTTGGGTGGTTGGCTCGTGGCGGTCCGTTTGAATGCGCCGTCTATTGTGCGGGATTCATCCGCGATTATTCCATCCCGCGTAGGTTCGGGAACACAGGATTCCAGAGCGTTCACAACTCCCCTACTTCCCGCGCCTCCCCTTCCTGGCGCGGTGCGGAGGCCGCGGTGAGGAGGGCATCGAGGTAGGGGGCCATCGCCTGTACGGTGGGGCGTTCGAAGAGGGCGGAGAGGGGGACCTCGACCCGCCAGCGGGTGTGGATGCGGGAGACCACCCGGGTGGTGGAGAGGGAGTGGCCGCCGAGGGCGAAGAAGTCGTCGGTGACGCCGACGCGGTCGTGGCCCAGCACCTCGGCCCAGATGGCGGCCAGCGCCGCTTCGGTGGGGGTGTGGGGCGCCACGTAGTGGTGGCTCGCCGCGGCGCCGCGGCGGCGCAGGGCGCGGCGGTCGGGCTTGCCGGCGGGGGTGCGCGGCAGGCGCTCCAGCACCGTGAAGCGCGCCGGCAGGAAGGCGTCGGGGAGACGCTCCGCCAAGTCGCGGCGCAGGCGCTCGGCGAGGGTACGGCGCAGGTGGCCGCGCCACGGGGTGTTGGCCAGCTCTACGTCGGTTGCGGTGGGGCGCAACTCGGAAAAGTCGACGGGTGCCGGGGCCCCGGCAAGGGCGAAGGCGCCCTCTCCGTCGCCACCGAGCCATGACGTCTCGCCCCGCTCGGCCGCCACGTCGGGATCGATGCCGCGCTCGGGCAGGGCCGCGAAGAAGCGGCGCAGGTCGCCCACCGTGGCCGCCCCCTCGGGCGGGGCGGCGAGCCAGCGGCGCAGGGTCGCCGCCCGGCTCAGGCGGCGGTTGGGAAGCGCTCTCCAGGCACGGCCCTCCGCCGCCGCGGGCAGCTCCGCGGCGGTTTGCGGGGGAGACTCGGACCAGCTGACCGCGGCCAGCGCCGGGGCCGGCCCCACGTGCAGCAGGACGTCGTAGCGGTAGCGCGCCATCTCGGTCTCGCCGCCCGCCCGCGGCATCACTTGCAGGTGGCCCACCCGCGGCAGGCGGGCGGCGAGTTCGGCGAAGAAGGCGGGGTGCAGCACCAGCTCCTCCTCCTGCTCGATCCCCTCTTCCACCGCCTGGCGCCACGCCTCCACCTTGGTCCCCTCCGGCAGCCGCAGGAGCGCCGCCTCGGCGTGGAACAGGTCGAGCAGCGGCAGGCTGCGCACGTCGCCGACGTAGACGTGGCCGCCGTCGGCGACCGCCTGCACCGCCCCCTCCAGCACCGCGGCGAGATAGTCGGCGTCGCTGAAGTACTGCACCACCGAGTTGAGCACCACCAGATCCACCGAGCGCGCCTCGATGCCGGCGAAGTCGTGGGCGTCGCGCCGCTCCAGGGTGACGTGGGCGAGACGCGGGTCGGCGTCGCGCCGGCGCTCGACGCCGGCCAGCGCGGCGGGGGCGAAATCGGTGGCGTGGTAGCGCTCCGCCGACGGCGCCAGCGCCTGCACCAGCAAGCCGCTGCCACAGCCGATCTCCAATACCCGGCGCGGCGCCAGGACGGCAAGGCGCGCCACGCTGCCGCGCACCCAGGCGCGCATCTCGTCGGCGGGGATGGCGGCGCCGGTGAGGCTGCTGCTCCAGCCGCGCAGGTCCCAGTCGGGGTCGGCCCGGTCGGCCACCGCCCCCTGGTAGACGTTCTCGTAGAGGCGGCGCCAGTCATCGAGGAAGGCGTCCCGCGGCCCCCGCTCACGGGTGAGGGCGGCGGCGGGCTCGACGAAAGCACTCAACGCGGCCTCGCCGCCCGTCTCCTCCAGCAGCACGGCGGCGGCCCCGACCAGCGGGCTGGCGGCGATCGCCGCCTCCACCTCGCCCAGCTCGATACGCACCCCGCGCACCTTCACCTGATGGTCGCGGCGGCCGAGGAACGCCAGGCGGCCGTCGCCGCGCAGCCGGACCCGGTCGCCGCTGCGGTAGACCCGCCCGTCCGGGTCGAGCGGGGTCTCCAGGAAGACCGCGGCGGTCCGCTCCGGGCGGCCGTGATAACCGGGCATGACCCGCGGCCCACCGAGGCACAGCTCGCCGACCGCGCCGCGCGGCGCGGGGTGGCCGTGGGGATCGAGCACATAGGCGCGGATGCCGGGCAGCGGGCGGCCGATGTCGGGGGCGCTGTCGTCCTCCTCGCGGGGGGCGAGAACGCCGGCGGTGTCGCAGACGGTGCATTCGGTGGGGCCGTAGGCATTGATCAGGCGGAACGGCAGCCCTCGCGGGGGGCGCCCCGGCAGCCGGTCGCCGCCGGTCACCAGCAGGCGCGGCGCCCCCTCGCGGGGCCACGCCAGTTCGAGCAGCGGGGGGAACAGCGGGGTGGGCACGAAGCCCACCTCGATCCGCTGCGCCAGCAGCCAGTCACGCAGCGTGGCGGGATCGGCGGTGCTCTCCGCGGGCACCACCGCGACCCCGGCGCCCGCGCAGAGCGCCGGCCACAGCTCCAGCAGGCTGGCGTCGAAGGCGGGGTTGGCCAGCAGCGAGGCGCGTACCCCCGGCGCCAGCCCGACGTACTCACCCCACTGCGCACAGAGGCCGGCCAGCGCGCCGTGGCGGATCGGCACCCCCTTGGGTCGGCCCGTGGAGCCGGAGGTGTAGAACATGTAGGCGATGGAGTCGGGGTCGATCCGCCCGCCCGCGGGGGCCGCCACCGCCTCGCTGTCGTCGCCTAGCCCGCATTTCTCACCAACTTCCGTAGCGAGGGCGTCGAGACCCCGCTGTGACGGGGCGCGCGGACTGGAGGGCGACGAAGGCATGGCCGACCCCATGTTGAGGAGCCCGGAGGGAGCACGCCCCGTCACAGCGGGAGGATCGGCGTCCGCAGTAGGAAGTTGGTGAGAAATGCGGGCTTGCACCACCTGCGGTATCTCCGGTGGCAACGCCCCCTCCTCCCCGGCCACCACCACCGCCACCGGCGCGGCGTCGGCGAGGATCTCGCGGTTGCGCGCCGGGGCACCGCCGTGGTCGAGGGGCACGAAGGCGGCCCCGCTCTTCATCACCGCCAGTTGGGCGATCACCATCCCCGCCGAACGGGGCAGGTGGAGCGCCACGAAGCGCCCCGGCGCGGCGCCGAGGGCCCGCAGGCGCGCCGCCAGCGCCTCGGCGGCGGCATCAAGGGCGGCGTAGTCGAACCGCACCGGCCCCTCCTCCACCGCGATGGCGTCGGGCTGCGCCGCCGCCCGCGCCGCCACCCACTCCGCCACCGTGGGGTACTCGGGCGGAGGCCCGTCGCCGCTCGCCAGTGCCGCCAGCCGCTCGTCGCGCTCCTCGCCGGAGAGCATCTCCAGCTCGGCGACCCGCCGCCCCACTCCGCCGATCATGGACTCCAGCAGCCGCGCGAGGCGCGCCGCCAGCGCGGCGACCGACGCCTCATCGTGAACGGCACGGTCGAACTGCAAACGCAGGTGCATGCGCTCGCCGGGGCTGGAGTAGACCACCAGCGGGAAGGTGGTGCGCTCGAAGAATTGCAGCGCCTCGATGGCGAAGCCGCAGAAGCCCACCGCCAGGCTCTCGTCGCGCGGGTAGTTCTCGTAGGCGACCACACTGTCGAACAGCGCCTCGCCCGGCGCCAGCCCGGCCCAGCGCTGGATCTCCGCCAGACCGGCGAAGCCCCACGCCTCCTGCGCCGCATGGCGCCGGGAGAGCTCGGTGAGGAGTTCACCGAGGCACCGCTCCGCCGGCACCGCCACGCGCATCGGCAGGGTGCCCATGAGCATCCCCACCATCCCCTCGATGCCGGCGACCTCCGGCGTGCGCCCCGAGCTGCCGTAGCCGAAACAGACCGCCTCCGCGCCGGTGTGGCGCGCCAGCAGGATCGCCCACGCCGCCTGGAGCACCACGTTCATGGTCACCCGCGCCTCGCGGGCCAGGGCGTGAAGGGCGGCGGTGGTCTCCGCCGGGAGGGTGGCCGCGACCTCGCCCGGCGGGGCGTCCGGAGCCGTAGGGCTCGAAGCGGTGGTCGGCAGTCGCGCCGGCACGGGGCCGGGGACATCGGTCTCGTCCAACACCCCGCGCCAGAAGGCCTCGGCAGCGGCGCGATCGCGCCCCTGCAGCCAGGCGATGTAGTTGCGGTATAGCGGCGCCTCGGCGAGCCGGTCGGGGCGGCCGGCGGCGAGGGCGGCATAGAGGGCGTTCACCTCCTTCAGCACCAGGGCGAAGGACCAGCCGTCCATCAGGGCATGGTGGAAGCTCCACACGAAGTGGAAGCGCTGGTCCGCGAGCCGGAAAAGGGCGCAGCGCATCAGCGGCGCCTGCTCCAGGCGGAACCCCTTGCGCCGGTCCTCGGCGAGGTAGCGCTCCAGCCGCGCCGCCGCCTCCCCCTCGTCGAGCCCGCCCCACTCCAGCGTGAGCCACGGCAGGGGGGCTTCGCGGCGCACCACCTGGAGGGCATCGTCGATCCCCTTCCACAGGAAGGCGGTGCGCAGCGCGGGGTGGCGCGCCACCACCCGCTGCCAGGCACCGCGGAAGGCCGCCTCGTCGAGCGCCCCGCGGAGGGTATAGCAGAACTGCTCGAAATAGGTCCCGCCCCCCGTCGCCTGCACCGCGTGGTAGAGCAGGCCGTACTGGCTGGGGGTGAGGGGGTAGATGTCCTCGACGTTCTTCACAGAATGCCTCGCGGGGGTAGATGGGGAAGCCGACGGTGTCCGCTCGATCCCCGGCAGGGTAGCGGAGGCGACATCGTAGAGGTAAGCGGGGATCCGAACTCGTAGCGGCTGTGGCCACCGCTTGTGCTCCTCGATCACCCTAAGCATAATCCCGCGCTCGCCGCGCAATAAGCTTGGTTTGGATGCCGCGCCTACGAAGGGGTCTGAACCACGGCCTACTCGAACACGACGAAGCCACGCCCTTTCAAGACGAAGATGCCCACCGAGAGAGACACCATGATTCGACTGCTCATCGCCGACGACCACGCCATCGTCCGCGAGGGCCTGAAACAGTTGTTCGCCCTCACCTCCGACATCACCGTGGTCGCCGAGGCGATGAACGGCGGCGAGGTGCTGGAGCGGCTGCGCGGCGGCGGCATCGATGTGATCCTGCTCGACATGGCGATGCCCGGGATCAGCGGCATCGACCTGATCCGGCGCATCCACAACCACGACGGCGCCCCGCCGATCCTGGTGCTGACCATGCACAACGAACCGCAGATCGCCCGCCGCGCGATCAAGTCCGGGGTGGTCGGCTACGTCACCAAGGACAGCGAGCCGGAGGTGCTGCTCGCCGCCATCCGCCGGGTCGCCGCCGGCGGGCGCTCGATCGACCCCGCGCTGGCCGAGGCGATGCTCTTCGAGAGCAACGCCGCCAGCGAGCAACCACCCCACGAGCAGCTCTCCGACCGTGAGCTGCAGATCCTCCAGCTGCTCGCCAAGGGGCTCAGCGTCAACGAGGTGGCCGACGCCCTCGCCATCAGCAACAAGACCGTCAGCACCCACAAGGCGCGCCTGATGGAGAAGATGGCCTTCCACAGCAACGCCGAAATGGTGCGCTACGCGGTCACCGCCGGCCTCGTGGAGTAGCCTGCCGCCCGCCCGCCGGACTTTCGCATCGTAGGGATTTCCCTACACCCTCCAACCCTTCCCCTACCCTCATTTCAGCCTGCCCTGATTGGCGGGAGAAGTGGCCGTGGCATCCTATGCACCACGCACCACAGCCCCGAGGGCACTACCACCATGGGAATCTCTCCACCAATCGACTGGCTGGGGGGAAGAGCGAGGATCGCCCCCCCAACCCGCCCACCGACGCCCCGCACCTCTCCCGCGAGGTGACACGCCGATGATCCGCCTGATGATCGCCGACGACCACGCCATCGTCCGCGAGGGGCTGCGCCGGCTGTTCGCGACCCGCGACAACCTCGCGGTGGTCGCCGAGGCGGCCAGCGCCCCCGAGGTGCTGGCGTGCCTGAGCGAGACCATCCCCGACCTGCTGCTGCTCGACCTGTCGATGCCCGGCACCCTCGGCACCGAGCTGATCACGCGGGTCCACGCCGCCCGCCCGCGGCTGCCGATCCTGGTCCTCACCATGCACGACGAGGCGCAGACCGCCCGCCGCGCGCTGAACGCCGGCGCCGCCGGCTACCTGACCAAGGACAACGACCCGGAGACCCTGCTCGAGGCCATCCACAAGGTGGCCCTCGGCCAGCGCTACATCGACCCGAAGCTGGCCGAGGCGATCGTCTTCGCCGCGGTCACCGGCCCCACCGCCCCCCACGAGCGGCTCAACCAGGGGGAGCAGTTCATCCTTCGCCGACTGCTCGAAGGGGCCGGCGTCGCCGCCATCGCCGGCGAGCTGGCGATCACCCCGCGCACCGCCAGCACCCGCAAGACCCGCATGATGGATAAGCTGGGGGTGGCCAGCAACGCCGAACTGGTGCGCTACGCGCTCGAGTGGGGACTGCTGCAATAGCCCTCCGTCGATCCGAAAAATCGGGATGGACGCCCGTAGGATGGGCAAAGCGTTGGCGTGCCCATCAAAACGAAACTGCCGATACCAAGTTCACCGCCTTCGTTTGATGGGCACGTCGCTGTGCTCCTTTGCCCATCCTACGGTAGCGGGATAAGAGTGTAACGCTCGGCCGGTAAGGAAATTCCTACAGGATGAAGGGGACATGCGCCGGCAAATTCAGTCTTTCCCGATAGTGTCCCGCCCCCGCGCGGAGCTACCCTGCAAGTTGCCCGCCGCTCCGGCCGGAACGCCGACCGGGGCGTCGCGGGCGCGACACTGAACCAGAGGTCACCGCACCATGAACAACGCCGGCGAATCCGCCGCCCCGCGCCACACCCTGCTGCTGGTCGACGACTCCCCGGTCAACCTCGAGTTGGTGGTGGAGAGCCTCGAGCTGGAGGGCCACGAGGTGTTGGTCGCCCTCGACGGCATGGAAGCGCTGGAGCGCGCCGCGCGGGTGGTGCCCGACCTGATCCTGCTCGACGTGATGATGCCGGGGATCGACGGCTTCGAGGTGTGTCGCCGGCTCAAGGCGGACCCCGTCACCGGCGAGATCCCGGTGATCTTCATGACCTCGCTGAGCGCCATGCAGAACGAGGTCGAGGGCTTCGCCGCCGGCGGCGTCGACTACCTCACCAAGCCGCTGCACGTCGACGAGGTACGGGCGCGGGTCAACGCCCACCTGCGGCTGCGCACCCTGCACCGGCAGCTGGAGGAGAAGAACCGCGCCTTGCTGCGCAGCGAAGAGGAGTACCGCACCCTCACCGAGAACTCCGACGACGTCATCGTCCGCTACGACCGCGACTGCCGCCGCCTCTACCTCAACCCGGCGTGGGAGCGGATCAACGGGGTGGCGCGTGACGCGGTCCTGGGCAAGGCGCCCGGCGAGCGGGCGGGCCGCATCGCCGCCACCAGCGCCCCCTTCGAGGCGATGTTGCGGCGGGTGATCGCCGACGGCCGGGGAGAGGAGTACGAACTCTCCTGGCACGACGAAGAGGGGGAGCCGGTCTACTTCGACCTGCGCGCCATCCCCGAATTCGGCGCCGACGGCATGGTGACCAGCGTCCTCACCGTCGCCCGCGACGTCACCGCCCACCGCCGCGCCGAGGCCGCCCTGCGGCGCAATCACCAGCGGCTGGAGGAGACCGAGGAGCAGCTGCGTCAACTCGCCACCCGCCGCGAGGAGCTGCGCGAGGCCGAGCGCAAGCGCATCGCCTGGCAGATGCACGAAGAGCTGGGGCAGTACCTCACCACCATCCGCCTCGGTCTCGGCACCCTGCGCGCCAGCTTCGCCGACCACGCCCCCGGACTCGACGGCGAGGCCCGCGCACTGACCCAACTGCTCGATCACACCCTGCGCATCGTCCGCGAGGTGGCCGCCGAGCTGCGCCCGCCGGTTCTCGACCACGGTCTGCCACACGCCCTCGAATGGCTTGCCGACGACTTCTGCCGCCGCACCGGCCTCCCCTGCCGCTGGCAGCAGGAGGGAGCGGCCCGGCCGCTGGACGAAGGGCGCACCCTGACCCTGTTCCGCTTCGCCGAAGAGGCGCTGGAAAACGTCGCCCGCCATGCCGCCGCCAACCGGGCGGACCTCCTCATCGAATGGAACGACGACCACTGCCGACTGACCGTGCGTGACGACGGCCGCGGGTTCGACCTCCGCTCCACCGCCCGCAAGCCGCTGGGATTGATGGCCATCGAGGCGCGGCTGGCCGTCTTCGACGGGATCCTGAGCAACGCCTCCCTCCCCGGAGGCGGCACCACCATCACCGCCCGGCTGCCGCTCGCCGCCGCGGCGCCGGGGGCGTGACCCGTGCGCCCCGCGACGCCACCGGCGTACCGGCACCCGGACGACGGCGAAGGACGGTTTCGCTCCCTGGCGGAGGTGGCCCGCGGCTACCGCACCAAGGCGATGGAGGAGTGGCTGACCCGAACCCTCGACGAGGCCTCCGAATGAACGACCGCTGCCCCACCCGATGCGCCTTCCGACCGATACCGGGCGCCCCCCGGATGCAGCGAGGAGATGTTCCGCGCGCTGGTGGAGAACTCCCCCGACGTGGTCGTCCGCTACGACCCGCAGGGGCGCCGCCTCTACGCCAACGCCGCCTGGCGCCGCCTCGGCGGCGCCGCCCGCGACGAGAGCCTGGGCCACACGGTCCTCGACCAGCCGTTGATGGCCGAGCCGGAGGCCTACCACCGCGCCCTCCTCCGCGCCGCCGCGGGCACCCCCGCCGAGCTGCGGGTGGAGGTCGACAGCCCGACCGTCGGACACCGCGTCTTCGACGTCCGCGTCCTGCCGGAACACGGCGACGACGGCCGCCCGGCCAGCGTGCTGGTGATCGGCCGCGACATCAGAGAGCGCAAACGGGCGGAACAGGCGCTCAAACAGCGGGAGCGCGAGTTCCGCACCCTCGCCGAACACCTCCCGGAGCCGATCATCCGCTACGCCCTGGCCCACCCCGACGACCGGCCGCGCATCGAGGCGGCCATCGCCGAGTCCGCACGCACCCTGAAGCCGTTCCATATCGAAGCGCGGATCTGCCGTCCGGACGGCACGGAGCGCTGAATCGACATGCGCTCGGTGCCTCGGCGCCCGGGCGACGGCGCCACCCTGTGGTACGGCATCATGCTCGACGCCGCCGAGCGCAAGGCCGCCACCCCGAACAGAGAGAGAAACAGGCGACAATTGAGCCGCATGGGATCTTCCTGTTTATGATTGGGGTGGGATGCGCCGATCCTTCCGGGACCGCAAAGCCGCGGCCCGGGAGGAGGCGGGAAGACGGTGAAATTTCAGAAATCATCCTTGCCCGATCCCCTGAGCCGATTCCCCGCCCTCCAGCGCCCGCACGATTGCCGCGTAGTCGAACCGCTCGACGAGCGCGGCCAGCGAGCGCGCCAACGCCGGATCGCTCTCAGCAACCCTACCCACCGCCGCCTCGACGCCCTCGCAATCGAGAAGCTTCGCAGCCTCCCGCAGCTCTCTGCGCAATGGTACCGCCAATCCGGCGAGCATGGCGGGGGTCAATATCGCCGCAGGCGCCGTTTCCTCCTCTTCCCGGTAGCGGTATTCGAGCCCCAGCTGACGCGCCAGGCAGGCGTAGATCTCCGCGGCGCGGTAGGGTTTGCGCACCAGCTCGTCGATCCCCGCCGCCGCCAGCTTCGGCTGCTGCTCCTTGAACACCGAGGCGGTCACCGCGACGATCTTCACCCGCTCGCCGCCGGGCAGCGCGCGGATCCGCCGGCTCGCCTCCACCCCGTCCATCACCGGCATCCGCCAATCCATCCAGATCAGGTCGGGCCGCCACTCGCGGAATTGGCGCACGCACTGTTCGCCATCCTCGGTCTGCCGGCTCTCCAGGCCGATCGCCTCCATCAGCCGGGCGAGCAGCAGGCGGTTCTCCCGCTGGTCCTCGGCGATCAGGATGCGGTAGGCGGGCTGGCCGGGGGCGAGGCCGATCACCTCGCCGGGAAGCGGCTGGGCCAGGGCATCGACCTCGCCCTCCTCCGCGCACTCCAACGGCAGGTCGACGCGGAACCGCGAACCCTCGCCGGGATGGCTCTCGACGGCGATCCCGCCCCCCATCAGCTCGACGAACTGGCGGGTGATCGCCAGCCCCAGTCCTGAGCCCCCCACCGCCGCCCCGTCGGCCAACTGGACGAAGGGCTGGAACAACTGCTCAAGGCTCGCGGCATCGATCCCCGGGCCACTGTCCTCGACCTCGATCAGCAGGTGGTGCCGGGTGTTGTCCTTGACCCCGAGGCGCACCGTCACCCCGCCCCGCTCGGTGAACTTCACCGCATTGCCCACCAGGTTGATCAGGATCTGGCGCAGCCGCGCCTCGTCGCCCTTGATGTAGCGCGGAAAGGCCGAGGATTGGTCCAGCCGCAGCCACAGCCCCTTCTGCCCGGCACGCACCTGCATCATCTCGACCACGTCGCGAACCAGCACACCGAGGTCGAAGGGGGCCTCCTCCAGCTGCAGCTTGCCGGACTCGATCTTGGCGATCTCCAGCACGTCGTTGATCAGGGTCAGCAGGTGCTCGCCACTGCGATTGATGATCTCGAGACTCCGCTGCTGGCCCGCGCTCAGCGCACGCTCGCGGCGCAGCAGGCCGGAGAAGCCGAGGATGGCGTTGAGCGGGGTGCGCAGTTCATGGCTCATATTGGCCAGAAACAGGCTCTTCGCACGGTTCGCCGCCTCCGCCGCGTCGCGCGCCAGACGCAGTTCGGCGGTGCGTTGCTCCACCGTCTTTTCGAGTTCGTCCTTGTAGCGCAGCAGCATCTCCCGGGCCTGCTGGCGCTCGGTGACGTCCTCGGAGATCCCCAGCAGGTAGCGGGGCCGCCCCTCCCGGTCGCGCAAGGCCAGTTTCCGGGTATGGAGGATACGCTGGCCGTGGGCCGTCTCGATGGGCTCTTCCGGGATCTCCACCAGCGCCCCGCCGCGCAGTACCTCGCGGTCCTTGGCGATGAAGTAGTCGGCCTGTTCCTTGGGGAAGAAGTCGTAGTCGCAGCGCCCCAGCAACTCCTCTCGACCACGTCCGAGCAGCGCCTCGCCGGCGCGGTTGAAACGGACGAAGCTGAGGTCCGAGGCGCGCTTGAGGAAGACCATCACCGGGAGGTTGTCGACGATATCGTCGAGCAGGTTGCGGCTCTCGCGCAGCGAGCGGTTGAGCATCAACAGGCGGATGCCGAACAGCAGCAGCAGCGCGAACGCCGCGGCGGTGACCAACACCTTGTCGTGGTGCTGCGCGTAGAAACTCACCGGGCGGTGGATCACCGTCGAGCCGGGGGGAAACGGTCGCCCTTCCAGGCCGAAGCGAAGCAGTTGGTCGTAATCGAAGCGGTAGCGGTTGGCGCTCTCCCACTCGATCGGGATGGCATCGGCCGCCTCGCCGTCGAGGATGCGCAGCACCTGCCGCGCGGCGATCTCGCCGTGGGCCTCGCCCGAGGTGAGCTTGCCGCCGACGATGCCGTAGCCGAACATGTAGTCCCACACCGAAAAGAGCGGCTGGCGGCTGGCCGCGCTGATCGCCCGAACGGCGGTCGCGCTGTCGATGGTCGCGCCGCGGTCGTCGACCGGGCGGTTGAGCAGGAACACCACCGTATCCGGCCCGGCGCGCCGCACCCGCGCCTCGATGTGCGAGAGCACCGGGTCGTCGAACAGCTCGATCTCGGCGGGCGAGGCGCGCTCCGCGTTGGCCTTGCGCAGGCTGGCGTAGTTGCCGCGGAAGGTGGGCGAGCGCTCGCCGAGCACCAGCACCCGCCGTCCCGGCAGCCACTGCTCCATCAACTCGAGGGTCTCCTTGAACGCCGCCTCCTCGGCCACCCCGGTGAGGTTGTGGTAGCGGGCGCGGATATCGGGATCGAGGCCGTTGATCCCGCAGAACACCACCGCCACCCCCGGTGCGAACTTCGGCCGCTCGTCGAGGATGAAATCCAGCGCGTTGTTGTCGGTGACCGCGATCACCGCCGGCGGATGGCCCCTGAATTTGGCGACCAGGGTGCGCAACAGGAGCCCGCGCATCGCCTCCTTGCGGTCGCGGTGGCGCAGCGAATCGAGGTACTCGACGTGCAGGTCGATTACCCGCCCGTCGGCGCGCAGGGCATCGGCGAAACCGCGGTTCTGGGCGTCGGTCCACGGCATCCCGGCATGGTAGGAGTGGATCAGCAACACGACGGGCGGGTGTTCGGCGACGGCGGCAAACGCCGGGGTCGTCAGCACGGCGAGCAACAGGAGCAACCATTTGGGGCTCGCGAAAAAACAACTTCCCGTTTTGGAACGCCGATCCGCTCCGCCCGGCGGCGTTGCGCAAAGGGTTGCATACGACAAGCATGCGCCCCTTTGCGCGCCTTGCCGGACGGGCGTCTCGACGCCCCAAAACAGGAAGTTATTCTTTCGCGGGCCCCTAGTCATCTCGTTCCACTCCTTCCAGCGCCTTCAGGATCGCCGGGTAGTCGAAACGTTCGGCGAGTGTATGGAGCGCGCGGGCCAGCTCCGGCTCGCGCTCGCCGACCCGCGCCACCAACGCCTCGACCCCTTCGCAGTCGAGCTGCTCGGCGGCCTCCCGCAACCGCTCACGCAGCGGCACCTCCAACCGGGCCAGCAGGGCGGGAGTCGGCGCCTCCGCCGACGGCATCGCCACCGCTTCACGGTAGCGATAACGCAGCCCGAGATGGTGCGCCAGGCAGGCGTAGATCTCGGCGGGACGGTAGGGCTTGCACACCAGGTCGTCGATCCCCGCCGCCGCCAGCTCCGGCTGCTCCTCCTTGAACACCGAGGCGGTCACCGCAACGATCTTCACCCGCTCGCCGCCGGGCAGCGCGCGGATCCGCCGGCTCGCCGCCACCCCGTCCAGTACCGGCATCCGCCGGTCCATCCAGATCAGGTCGGGCCGCCACTCGCGGAACAGCCGCACACACTGTTCGCCGTCCCCG
This sequence comes from Endothiovibrio diazotrophicus, assembly GCF_054657215.1. NCBI lineage: Bacteria > Pseudomonadati > Pseudomonadota > Gammaproteobacteria > Chromatiales > Thioalkalispiraceae > Endothiovibrio > Endothiovibrio diazotrophicus. The sequence goes on along the minus strand of NZ_BAAHXB010000046.1, from coordinate 19,895 downwards.
GCCACCCGCACCGCCAGCCCCAGCGCCTCCATCAGCCGGACCAGCAGCAGCCGGTTCTCCGCATGGTCCTCGGCGATCAGGATGCGAAAGGCCGGCTGACCGGGGAGGAGCCCGATCACCTCGCCGGGCGACGCTTCCGTCGCGGGCGGCTCGACCCCCTTCGCCGACGCCAGCGGCAGGTCGATGCGGAAGCACGAGCCCTCGCCCGGGCGACTCTCGACCCCGATCACGCCTCCCATCAGCTCGACGAACTGGCGGGTGATCGCCAGACCCAATCCGGTCCCCCCCTTGGCGCTCCCCCGCGCCGTCTGGACGAAGGGCTCGAACAGCCGCCGGCGCTCCTCGGGGGCGATCCCCGGTCCACTGTCCTCGACCTCGATCAACAAGCGGTGGCGAGCATTGTCCTTGACGCCGAGACGGACATTAACCCCGCCCCGCTCGGTGAACTTCACCGCGTTGCCCACCAGGTTGATCAGGATCTGCCGCAGGCGCGCCTCGTCACCCTCGATGTAACGCGGAAAGGCCGAGGACTGATCGAGCCGCAGGTACAGCCCCTTCTGCTCGGCACGCAGCCGCATCAGATCGATGACCTCGCGAACCAGGGCCCCCAGATCGAACGGGGCGATCTCCAGTTGCAGACGCCCGGACTCGATCTTGGCGATCTCCAGCACGTCGTTGATCAGCTGCAGCAGGTGCTCGCCGCTGCGGTTGATGATGTCGAGGTTCTCCGCCTGCGCCGGGGTAACCCCCGCCTCCCGCCGCATCAGGTTCGAAAAGCCGAGGATGGCGTTGAGCGGGGTGCGCAGCTCGTGGCTCATGTTGGCGAGGAACAGGCTCTTCGCCTGACTCGCCGCCCGGGCGGCGTCACGCGCCTGGCGCAGCTGCGCGGTGCGCTCCTCGACGGTCCGCTCCAGCGCCTCCTTGTGGCGTTGCAGCGCCTCGCCAGCCTGTTTGCGGGCGGTGATGTCCTGGACGACCCCGGCGACCTTGAGCGGATTGCCCTGCCCGTCGCGTTGCAACCGGGCGACGGATGCGAGGATCCTCGGCTCCGCCCCGTTTCTCGGCCGGATCTCGAACTCGATGTCGTATTCCCGGTCGTTCTCTATCAGCTCGACGAGCGCCTGATGGACCCGTTCCCGTTCGGGAATGCAGCTTTCGACCTCGTCGGTCGAGAACGCATCGGCCTGCGGATCGAACCCGTAGAGCCGCTTGGCCTCATCCGACCCCCAGAAGCGGCCGCTCTGCAGGTTGTACTCCCAGTTGCCGACGCGCCCGATGAATTGCGCATCGCGGTAGCGCTGCTCGTTGGTCCGCAACGCCTGCTCCATGCGCTTGCGCTCGGTGATGTCGGTGAGCATGGCGAAGGAGCCGCGGAGGCGCCCTTCGTCGTCACGGACGGAGGTCGCCGAGACCAGCGCCCACAACTCGCCGCCATCGGCACGCCGAAAACGGCGCTCATACTGTTCGTTACCCCCTTCACGACGGTTCTCCATGCGCTGTCGGTGATCGGCGAGCTCCTCCTCGAAGAGGAACTCCTCCACCCGACGTCCCATCATCTCTTGCCTGGAATAGCCCAGCATCTCGGCCATCCGGGCATTCACGAAGGTGGTGTGGTGACCCGCGTCGATGCCCCAGACCCCCTCGCTGGCGGTATCGACGATGCGCCGGTATTTGTTCTCGCTCTCGCGCAGCTCGCGCAGTTCCAGCAAGGTGGTCAGGGCGGCCGACAGGCGCCGACCGATCGCCTCGAACAGGCGGATCTCCGCGACCGACCAGCGCCGGTCGTGGTCGCACTGGATCAGCGAAAGGCCCCACGGCCGGTCGTTGTCGGGACGCAGGATCGTGGTCAGCAGCGCCCGGTCGCCGAAGCGTTGCCGGAACGCTTCCGGCACCGGGTGGTCGCTGCCCGCGCCGCAGGAGAGGGGGTGATCGAGGGCCAGGCAGGCCCGCTGCATCGCCGCGATCTGCGGGGTCGTCGGCAGCTCGCCGCCCGCCGACCGCACCCCCGCATAGCCCGGCCGACAACGCTCCACCAACACCCGCCAGACCGGCGCGTCGGGATCGAACGGGTAGATCACGGAGGCGCGCTCGCAGGCGAAGAGATCGAGCAGCGTGTCGAGGACCCGCCCCGACATCCGGTCGAGGTCCCGGCTCCCCAGCAGGACCCGGTCGACACGCTCCAGAGCGCTCTCCTCGTCGGCCTGTTCACGTTCGGAGATGTCGCGCACCGGCGCCAAATTGAACTCCTCCTCGCCGTAGCGGAAATGGCTGGCACCGACCTCCACCGGGAAGATCCTTCCCCCCGCGGGGGGGAAGGATCTTCATCCGTCAACGGTCGACCACGAAGGTCGAAATGGCCTCCATCAGCTTCGCCTTGCGGATCGGCTTGGTCAGGTGGCCGTCGCAGCCGGCGGCGAGGCTCTTCTCCTCGTCCTCGCGCATGGCGTGGGCGGTCAACGCGACGATCGGGGTCGGCGCGCGCCCCTGTTCGCGCTCCCAGGCGCGGATCGCCCGGGTCGCCTCGTGGCCGTCCATCACCGGCATCTGGATATCCATCAGCACCAGCGCGAAGGCCCCGCGCCGAAACGTCTCCAGCGCCTCGCGGCCGTCGACGACGACGGTCAACCGGTGAGGGGTGCGCTTCAGGTAGGCGGCGATCAGCACCGCGTTGTCGGCGGCGTCCTCGGCCAGCAGGATCTCCAGTCCCTCCCCCTCCGCCACCGCCTCGGGGACAACCGGCGACGGCGCCGCGGCCTCCTCCGGCGCCGCCCCGAGGGGCAGCTCGAAATGGAACCGGCTGCCCCGGCCCAGCTCGCTCTCCAGCGCCAACGTCCCGCCCATCAGCCCCACCATCGACTCGGCGATGGCCAACCCCATGCCGGTACCGCCGTACGGCCGGGTGGTGGTGGAATCGGCCTGGGTAAAGGGCTGGAACAGCCGCGCGCGCTCCTCCGCGGCGATGCCGATGCCGCTGTCGCGCACCGCGAAGCAGACCCGCTCCGCCGCACCGGCCGCCACCTCCACCACCACCCCACCCTCGCCGGTGAACTTCACCGCGTTGCCCACCAGATTGAGCAGCACCTGACGCAGGCGGGCGGGATCGCCGCGCCGCCGGTGCGCCAGCGCCGGATCGAGGCGTAGCGTCAGGGTCAGCCCCTTCGCCTCGGCGGCGTGGGCGAAATTGTCCACCACCGAGTCCAGCAGCGCCGCCAGATCGAACGGTGCCTCCTCGGCGACGATCGCCCCGGCGTCGAGGCTGGAGAGGGTCAACACATCTTCGATCACCGCCAGCAGCCCGCGACAGGCGCGCTGCTGGACTTCCAGGAAACGGCGGCACTCCTCGCCACCCTGCGCCTCCGTCAACAGGTCGCTCATCCCCATGATGACGTTCAACGGGGTGCGCAGCTCGTGGCTCATCACGGTGAGGAACTCGCTCTTCGCCCGGTTGGCGGCCTCCGCCTGCTCCTTGGCCTGCACCAGCTCGGCGGTGCGCGCCGCCACCTGGCGCTCCAGCTCGTCGTGCATGCGGTGCAGGCGCAGGTGGGTGTCGACCCGCGCCAGCACCTCGCGAGCCTCGAACGGCTTGCTGACGTAGTCCACCGCCCCCACCTCGAAGGCCTGCACCTTGTCCCGCGGGTTGTCCAGCGCGCTGATGAAGAGCACCGGGACCTCGGCGGCACGCGGAGTGGACTTGAGCCGGCGACACACCTCGTAACCGTCGATGCCGGGCATGCGGATATCGAGCAGGATCAGGTCGGGGAGCCGCCCCTCCAGCCAGCGCAGCGCCAGCTCGCCGGAGGGGGCGGCATGGACCTTGTGGCCCGCCTCGCGCAACAGATCGGAGAGCAGCCGCAGGTTGGCCGGCTGATCGTCGACGATCAGGATGTGGGCCCGGGAACTGGCGACCGGAGGGAGAGGGGGCTCACTCATGCGGATCAGATTCACCCGTGGTTCAATCCGGCAAAGGTAGAGGGTAAAGGAGCCTCCGTTAAACGACATCCGTTCCTTCGCACCCGCGGAGATCACCAAGCCGGGTTGGCTGACCCCCTTCTCTCTTTGACCCACCGAAACAGCGTGCCGCTCACCGCCTCCTGTGAGGGGCACGGCACCACGCCCCTCTTTAAGTAAAAAGTAGATCAAACCTCGGGAAAACCCACATTCGGCATTCAGCAATTACGCCACACCTGGCCAGGAAATGGATCTGACCTCGGGACCGGTCTGGGATCTCCCGCTCCGCCTGCTCCACTGGAGCTTGCCGACACTGGTCGCCGCTTGCCGGATCAGCCGGTGGTGGGGCGACGTGGAGCTGCATACCCACCGCTGGTGTGGCTATACCCTGTTGACCCTCCTGCCCTTCAGGCTGCTATGGGGATGGTGGGGGGAGCATAACGCCCGCTTCGGCACCTTTCTCAAAGGTTCCCGAAGCGTCCTGCGCCACGTGCGCGAGGGGGGCTTCCTGATCCTGCTCGACCTCGACCGGGTGTTCTCCGACGACGAGCTGGCGGTGGTCCGCCAGGCCGAGCGGCTGGCACCGACCACGGACTGGCCCTCCCCCTCGGGGCGTCCACCGCCGGACGCCCCGCTCCCCCCCCTCGAACGCCCCGCCCGATCCCCAACCAACCGTAGCCTGGATGAAGCGCAGCGAAATCCAGGACTCCCCAACGAACGGTGCTTGTTTCCCACCCGCCTCCCCGGCCGGGAGTAGCCTGGATGGAGGGCTTCCGGAATCCAGGTTTCCCCACGAACGGTACCGCCCCCCGGATTCCGCTACGCTCCATCCGGGTTACTTCCGACATGGGATACGGGTTGGAAGCGGGTAGCCTGGATGAAGCGCAGCGGAATCCAGGAGCCCCAACAACGGCGCCCATCCCTTCATTCGCCGAAGCGGAGCCCCTCCTCGCCCGGCGGCCCGATCTCCCCCCACTCCGGCGGCAACCGCCCGTCGGCGACGAAACGGTGAAACGAGGAGTGGGGCCAATCCCGCACCCTTCCCACATGCCCATGCTTGACCGGGTTGTAGTGGATGTAATCCACGTGCCGCGTCAGATCCTCATCGTCGCGGATCGTGTGCTCCCAATAGCGACGCTGCCAAAACCGATACTCTCCCCGCTTATCCCTCATCAAACCCAATCCGCGTTGGACCAGGGCGCGAGTGAAGCGGCTCTTGATCGCCCGCCACCGGCCGGGATAGTCCGAGTCCCCCTCCGGCAAGACCCAAAGGGCGTGAATATGGTCCGGCAACACGACCATCGCCACGATCTCGAACGGCCGGGTCCGCTTCACGGCGCGAACGGCCTCCCGCAGCTCATCCACATGGCGAACCAACAGATTCGAACGGCGGTCGCGGAGGGTGACGGTGAAAAAGAAACTACCGCCCGGGACGAAATTGCGACGGTAACCGACCATGGCCCGCTCCCTCGATTCAGTTGACTGGAGCGAAGGTTAGCGAAGCACCGGGGGGGAGAAAAGCATCGATGCCCGGGTTCCCGGATTCCGCTACGCTCCATCCGGGCTACTTCCGACATGGGACGCGGGTTAGGAGCGGGTAGCCTGGATGAAGCGCAGCGGAATCCAGGACTCCCAACGAGCGGTACCGCCCCCCCCCCCCGGATTCCGCTACGCTCCATCCGGGCTACTTCCGACATGGGATGCGGGTTGGAAGCGGGTAGCCTGGATGAAGCGCAGCGGAATCCATGACTCCCAACGAACGGTACCGCCCCCCCGGATTCCGCTACGCTCCATCCGGGCTACTTCCGACATGGGATGCGGGTTGGAAGCGGGTAGCCTGGATGAAGCGCAGCGGAATCCAGGACTCCCAACGAGCGGTACCGCCCCCCCGGATTCCGCTACGCTCCATCCGGGCTACTTCCGACATGGGATGCGGGTTGGAAGCAGGTAGCCTGGATGAAGCGCAGCGGAATCCAGGACTCCCAACGAGCGGTACCGCCCCCCCGGATTCCGCTACGCTCCATCCGGGCTACTTCCGACATGGGATGCGGCTTGAAAGCGGGTAGCCTGGATGAAGCGCAGCGGAATCCAGGACTCCCAACGAACGGTGCCCGTTCCCCGTAACGAGAGGGTCTTCTCCTCGGCAGTGGGATTGGTCATCAGGCCGACCGAGCGGGTCGGGTCGGGTCGGGTCGAGCACGCTGCCCGTTACCGGCTCGAAAGCGACGTTGTCCAGCGATGATGCTCAGGTTCTCCGGGTCCACCAGCTGGTTGCCCAACCGGCGAGCAACGGGGAGGCGGGCGACCTTCCACCGTTGACCGATCCGGGATGCCTTGGGATAGTGGGGCGGGATGGAATTCGGCCGGAGTGCCGCGACGGATACCCGGTCCCGCCCCCGAGGGAGGCTATCGGACGGTGGATGAATCGGCCGCGGAAGCGGGAACCTCGAGACGAGGATTTATGACTGCCCGCCCCGATCGCAAATACGTTTTATTTTACCCGACACATCATTGACAACGGAGAGGCCGCATGACCCCTGAGCGGGGAAACGCAACCCTGCTTTCAGGAAACTGGAAGTTCTCGTGGAGGATGTGAACGGCTGAAGCGAAGGAGTGTCATGGAAACCGGAGGACAGGGTGACGCGGTGTTGACGCTTGCGGGAATGGGGCCACATCACCTGGAGCAGGTCGTCAAGTTGAGGGTGGCTGACGAGGACAAAAGGTTCGTCGGCGGGATCGATGAGATTCTGGAGAGGGTGAATGCCGAGGTTCACCCTCACGTCATTCTTGTCGACGACCAGGTCGTCGGCTTCTTTCTCGTGGATACGGCCTATGGTCGGAATTATGCTTTCGCGGGCCTGGAAAGCCTGGGACTGAGGGCGTATTTCATTGACAGAGCGTTTCAAGGCCTAGGTTACGGCAAGAGGTCGATTCGATCACTGTCCGCCTATCTGGGGTCGGTCTATCCGGACAAGGAGGAGATCTTCCTGACGGTGAATTGCCAAAACCCGATTGCCAGGCACTGCTATCTGGCAGGTGGTTTTGTCGATTCAAACGAGCTTTACCTTGCTGGTAAGGCGGGGCCTCAGCACATTATGTCGCTGAAGATCACCCAGGTTGCTCAACAAGAAAGGAGGGTTCGGTGGTGAGTGACTGTAGAGAGGGGAGACGCGGCATTTTGGCTTCCATCGGGAATACGCCACTGGTCGAACTGAGCAGTCTGTATACGGGAAAGCCGGTGAAGTATTACGCCAAGCTGGAAAGCGTCAATCCGGGCGGCAGCATAAAGGATCGGACCGCGCTTAGCATGATTGACAATGCCATAGCCGACGGCCGGATTACGCAGCACACCACGGTAGTGGAGTCTTCGTCAGGAAATCTCGGTGTGGGGTTGGCGCAGATCTGCGCCTATTACAAATTGAAGTTCGTCTGCATCGTGGACCCGCACGCCAACGCACACAACGTCAATATAATCAAGGCGTACGGAGGGAGAATCGAATATGTATCGGAGCCCGATATCGAGACCGGAGAATTTTTGCCGGCGAGAATAGCGCGCGCGAAGCTGCTGTGCCAAAAGGATCGGGACTACTTTTGGGTTAATCAATACTCAAACATCCATAACCCCTTGGCTCATCGCGAAACGATGAGAGAGATTGCGGATCAACTGGATGGGAAAATCGACTATCTGTTTTGCGCGGTCAGTACTTGCGGGACCGTCCGCGGCTGTGCCGAGTATGTCCGGGAGAGTGGTCTGGATACCAGGATCGTCGCCGTTGACGTGGCGGGGAGCAGGATTTTTCCGGGTGGTGTCGCCAAGCGGCACTTTCCGGGGATGGGGGCGGGAGTGAGGTCACCACATTGCGACGATGGCCTCATTGCCGGTTATGTCCTGGTCTCCGAGCAGGACTGTATCCGCTCCTGTCACCGGATCGTGGCGCGGGAGGGGCTGTTGCTGGGGGCCTCGTCGGGTGGCGTCGCCGCGGCGGTCGAGGCGATGCAAGAGCACATCGAAGAGGGTAGCAATTGCGTGATGATATTCGCCGATCGGGGCGAACGTTATCTGGATACCCTCTATTCGGAAGAGTGGATAATGCAGTGCTTTGGTGAAAAATGCGGCGAAGCGTTTCCCGGCGGAGGGCCTTACCAGGCCAGCGCGCCGGTCGTTACGCTCTTTGATTGGAATGGCGGGGTTTCAACGGAACATAGCATGGACCACTAGTTGAACATCGGAAAGGCGCCCGCCACGGGCGCCCCGAGACACCGGGAGTGAGCTCACTCGATGACGACCTCGACCCGCCTCGCGTTGGCGCAGCGGTCGAACAGGTCGGCCGGTGTGACGAAGCAGGCCTTCTCCAGCCCACCCACCCGGATTCCGCTACGCTCCATCCAGGCTACCCGTTTCCCACCCGCCTCCCCGGCCGGGAGCAGGGCGTAGCAAAGTAGCCTGGATGGAGGGCTTCCGGAATCCAGGTTTACCCAACGAACGGTGCCTCCCCGGATTCCGCTACGCTCCATCCGGGCTACTCGCTGCCGACGGGGTCAACCGCCCGCCCTGACCGACGCCGCCAGCTGCTCCAACGCGACCAGGAAACGCCCGCGCAGCGCGTACAGCTCATCGCAACGACCGCGGGCGCCGTCGCGATCCCCCGCGGCCGCCAGCGCCAGCAGCTCGGCGGCCAGCCCGTGGACCCGCTCGTGCGCCTGCCCGAGGACGGCGTATCCCGGCAGGTGGCCGTAGCGGCTGTGCCCGTTGCCGTGGTACCAGCGCCCGAAGCGGCACTGGCGCCGGTTCAGCGGCGGCGGCAGCGCCTCCGGCCCCTCCAATGCGGCGACCACCTCGTCGACCCATTGGCGGTGGCTCGCCCCGGCCACCTGCAGCACCACATCCTCCTTCGGCAGGTCGATGGCGGGGAGCGCCCGCCACGGGGCCTCCCGCTGCCACGCCTCGCGCCAGGCGACGAACGCCTCCGCCGGCATCGGCCGGGCGATGCCGTAGCCCTGGCCGTAGGGGCAGCCGAGGTGGAGCAGCAGCGCGAAGTGTTCGAGGGTCTCCACCCCCTCGGCGACCACCGGCCGGCGGAAGGCGTTGGCGAGGAAGGTGATGCCCTCGATGATGTTCAGGTTCTCCGGGTCCGCCAGCATGTTGCGCACGAAGTTCTGGTCGATCTTGAGCACGTCCACCGGCAGCTTGCTGAAGTGACTGAGCGACGAGTAGCCGGTGCCGAAGTCGTCCAGGGCGAGGCCGATCCCCATCGCCGCGACCGACTCCAGGACGCGCCCGGCGCGCTCGATGTCCGAGATCGCCGTGGATTCGAGGATCTCCAGCTCCAGGTCGCCGGGGGCGACCGCGGGGTGGCGGGCGAGGATCGCCCGCAGCTGCTCGACGAAGTCCGGGCGCATGATGTGGTCGGCGTCGACGTTGACGCTGACGGTCAGCGCCAGCCCCTCAGCCTTCCAAGCGGCGATCCGCGCCAGCGCCGAGTCGATCACCCACTCGCCGACGGCGACCGCCAGCTCGCTCCCTTCGAGCAGCGGCAGGAACACCGTCGGCGGGAGCAGTCCGCGCTCGGGGTGCTGCCAGCGGATCAGCGCCTCGGCGCCGATCACCGCCCCGCTCGCCAGCTCGACCTTGGGCTGATAATAGAGGACGAACGCCTCCTCGCGCAGCGCCTCGGCCAGCCGTTCCAGCGACTCGCGGCGGTCCCGTAGCTTGCGGTCCTGCTCCGGGTTGAACAGGTGGAAGCGGTTCTTCCCCTCCTGCTTGGCGCGATACATCGCCTGGTCGGCGTGGCGCAGCAGGATCTCCGGGTCGGCGCTGTCGAGCGGGAAGAGGGTAACGCCGACGCTCGCGGAGAGGGAGATCGACCGGCCGTCGATGGCGTGCTCGCCGGCCACCGCGTCAAGCAGCCGCTGGAGGATCGCGGCGCACTGCTCGACGTCGGCCAGATCGGGCAGCAGCAGCACGAACTCGTCGCCGCCGAGGCGCGCCACCGTGTCATCGCCGCGCAGCTCCTCCTTCAGCCGCTCGGCGACCCGCACCAGCAGCCGGTCGCCGAGCGGACGGCCGAAACGCTCGTTGATCGGCGCGAAGTCGTCCAGATCGAGGGAGGCCACCGCCACCAGCGAGCGGTTGCGCCGGGCGTGGGCGATCGCCTGGTTGAGCCGGTCGCCGAGCAGCGTCCGGTTGGGCATGCCGGTGAGGGCATCGAAGTGGGCGATCCGCTCGAGCTGCCGCTCCTGCTCCTTCAGCGCGGTGATGTCGGCGAACACCCCGGCGTAGTGGGTCACCTTGCCGGAGTGGTTGTGCACCGCGGAGATGGTGAGGTACTCGGGGTAGATCACACCGTCCTTGCGCCGGTTCCACACCTCGCCACTCCAGTGCCCGTTCTGCGTGATGGCGTGCCACATCGCGGCATAGAAGGGCGCATCCTGGCGCGAGGACTTCAACAGACGGGGATTGCGGCCCAGCACCTCGTCGCGCTCGTAGCCGGTGATCCGGCTGAACGCCTCGTTGACCTCGACGATCCGCGCCTCGGCGTCGGTGATGACGATCCCCTCGTGGGAGTCGGCGAAGACGCTGGCGGTCAGCCGGCGGTGCTCCTCGGCCCGCCGCCGTTCGCCGATGTCCTGCACGACGCCGTTCCAGCGGATGTCCCCGGAGGCCTCCGGCGCCGGGTTGGACTCGATATGGACCCAGCGCTCGCCCGCCTCGTGGACGATCCGCCCCTCCCAGGTGAAGGGGCGAAGGGCGGCCACCGCCTCGCCCATCCGCGCCTGCAGGTCGGCGCGCTCGTCGGGGTGGACACAGTCCATGACCGCATCGAAATCGCCGAGGGCGAGCGCCTCGCTCACCCCGATCAGCTCGCACCAGCGCGGGCTCACGTACTCGAAGGCCCAGCCGCCGTCGGCGCCGCTGAGCAGCTTGAAGACGCCGACCGGCACCCGGTCGACCAGCTCGTTGAACTCCCGCAGGCTCTTCTGCAGGCGCATCTCGGTGCGTTTGCGCTCGGTGATGTCGCGGCCGATGGTGATCACCCCGACCACCTCGCCGGCAGCGTCCCGGTAGGCGGCCATGCGGATCAGGTGGTACTGCCCGCCGTAGCCCTCCTCGGGCAACTGGAACTCGAAATCCTCCGTGCGCCCGCTGGTGACGACCCGGCACAGCGCCGCCTCGAACGCGGCGAAGCTGCCGTCCGGGTAGGAGTCGCTCGGCCGCTCGCCGATCGGGTTGCGCCCGAGCAGCCGCCGCTTCACCGCCATCACCCGGGGGTTGGCGTAGACCAGACGGCATTCGCGGTCGTAGCGGACGATGTAATCCGGCAGGTTCTCCTCCAGACCACGCAGCTCGCGCTCGCAATCGGCCAGCGAACGGAACGCCGCCTCGCCGCCACGCGACGACGGGACGGCGTTTCCGTCGTCGCCTCCCCCGATCCCGGTTCCATCGGACATGAAAATCAACCCGCGACGTGCCGATCCTGAAAGCCTGCCATTATTCCCGCTACACGCGTGGCGCGACAAGCCGGCGACGACGAGCCGCGCCGCGGGTGGCGGGTGATGGTGGTCGCTGGGATCAGGAAATCCCTACCCCCGAATCAGGATGGCCCGATTGTCCCCGCCGGCCGTTGGCGCGATCCTGGTGCCGCTTCCACCCGCTCCCCCTCACCACGGACCACCCCTCCTGTCGGGTCGACGGATCGACCCGGTCCCGGCCGGGGCGGGTGGAGGCACCTCCCCTTTGAATCCGAGCGCTCGCCGCCGTGCATGAAAACGACTTCCAGCGCCTCGCCTCCCTGGTCCAGGGACGGCTCGGCATCATGATGCCGCCCACCAAGAAGACCATGCTGATGGGCCGCCTGCGCCGCCGCCTCAGCGCCACCGGCTTCAACGACTACCGTTCCTACTGCGACCACGTCTTCAGCCCCGAGGGCGCCGACGAACGCCCTTTCCTGCGCAAGCTGATGGCCCAGCACCCGATCCCGGTGGTGATGTGCTCGAGCCTCACCGGTGCCGGCTCGGAGACCGCGCTGAAGGCGCTGGAGTACGGCGCGGTGGAGGTGATCGAGAAGCCGCGGCTGGACACCCGGCGCTTCCTCGACGAGGCGCGCATCCGCATCTGCGACGTGGTCAAGGCGGCGGCCCACGCCCGCCCGCGGCGCGCCGCGCCGCGCCGGAGCGCCCCCAAGCTCACCGCCGACGCGATGCTCGCCCCGCCCTCGCGCGCCCTGGTGCGCACCACCGAGCCGGTGGTGGCGATCGGCGCCTCCACCGGCGGCACCGAGGCGCTGCGGGTGGTACTCACCGAACTGCCCGCGGACGCCCCCGGGGTGGTGGTCGTCCAGCACATGCCGGCGGGCTTCACCGCCGCCTTCGCCCGGCGCCTCGACGGACTCTGTGGGATCGAGGTGAAGGAGGCCGCGAACGGCGACGAACTCCGCCCCGGCCGCGCGCTGATCGCCCCCGGCAACGCCCTGCGGGAACTGGCGGCGCGCGACCCGGCCGCCTTCGAGCGCCGGCGTCGCGAACTGGTCGAGAGCTACATCGCCAGCGTCAAACCGGACAGCCACCGGCGCCTGCGCGGCCTTCAGTGGCGCCTCGACCAGGTGCGCCGCGAACGCCCGGCGCTGGGCGCCTGCGTGAGCTTCTCGCGGATGATGTGGGAGAGCCTCTATGGCGACGGCGGTCTGGCGCAGGCCCTTACCCTCGCCGCGCACCATCCCGCGGCGGCCGCGGTGTTGGAATCGCGGCGCCTCGCCGCCGACGGCAATGGCCCCGGGCGGTCGCGCGAAGCGGCGCGGGAAGGGCGCCCGGCGCCGGGCGAATCCGAGACGCCCTCCCCGGCCGCCGCGCGCCCGTCCACCCCCCTCGAGTTCCCCGCCCGCGCCCGCCTCACCGCCCCGGCGCGGACCGACGGCGAAGCCGACGACGGCCCCCGCGTCGGCGACGCCCGCCCGCGGCCACCGCTGTAGGGCAATCCCTACACCAGCCACCCGATCCCCTACCCGCAAATCAGCATCAGCCGATATCGGGGAGGCCGCCGGCCGGCCTACCATCGAATCGACAGGCTCGTGGGCTGCCCCGCGGAAGCGGTCGTCGGCGGCGCCCCACCCGCCGACGCAGAACAACAACGACAACCATCCATGGCCAAGCCCGAGAGAGATTCGTCCGCCCCCGCCCCCCCCCGCCGGCACCCTGCTGCCGGAGACCCGCTCCGGCGAGGACCTCGGGCGGGTCGCCCGCAAGCTGCTCGGGGCGTTCGCCCTGCCCTTCACCCCGCAGGGCAACGAGCTGTTCATCAGCGCCAGCGTCGGCATCGCGCTGTTCCCCAACGACGGCGACGACGCCGACGAGCTGATCCGCCAGGCCGACGCGGCGATGTTCCTCGCCAAGCGCTCCGGCCGCGACGACTTCCGCTTCTGCTCCAAGGAGCTGACCGCCAGCGCCCACCACCTGGAGCTGGTCAAGGCGATGATCTCGATCGCCCGCTGCCTCGGCCAGCAGGTGGTCGCCGAGGGGTCGAGAACGCCGCCCGGGCGGTGCTGTTGGAGTCTCACGGCTGCCGGATGGCGCAGGGCTACCACTTCGGCAGGCCGATGGGGCGGGAGGCGTTTCTGGAATTCACCGAGCGCTTCGAAACCTTGCCGCAACACGCGCTGACGAGCTGACGCGCCGACCGGCCGCGCGCGGCGGCACTCCCCGGCCCGCGAAGGAATCCCCCCTTGCGGCAGGGGGGCAAAAGAGGCATATCTGTTACAAGTATGCGAGAATATATTACAGTCATGTAAGAGATTTGCCATATTCGGGCAACCCTCCTCCAGGACCGATATTCCCGACACCACGCGACGTGCAGTGACGACGTAATGAACCCCTTCAAGAACACCTCCATCAAGATCCGCCTGACCCTCCTGGTCGCCTTCTCCGCGCTGGTGATGCTCACCATCGGCGGGGTGGGGCTGAACGGCATGAGCGGGCTGCGCGGCGCCCTGCACGAGACCTACGCCGAACGCCTCCTGCCGAGCGTCGCGCTCGGCCAAATCATCGGGCGGATGCGCGAGAACCGTACCCAGTTGGGCCTCGCCCTCCAGCACGACCCGGGGAGCCCCCTCTCCCGGCTGCACGACCACCCGCTGGCCCTGCACGTCGATGAGATCCGCCACAACCAGCAGGAGGTCGAGCGGATCTGGGGCGAGTATCGGCAAAACGTGCGCACCGACGAGGAGCGGCGGCTGGCCGAAACCTTCGACAAGGGCCACGCCGCCTACCTCGCCGAGGGACTCGAACCCGCCCTGGAGGCCGTGCTCGCCGGCGACTACCGCCACGCCGAAGAGCTCCTGCTGACCCGGGTCAACCCGCTGTTCGCCCCCGTCGATGAGGCGCTGGAGAGCATCCTGCAATACGAGCTCGACCAGGCCCACCGGGCGGAGGAGCGGGCCGCCGCCGACTACGCCGGGCTACAGCGGTTCTTCCTCGGGCTGATGGCCGCGGGCATCGGCATCGCCGTCCTGCTCGCGGTGGTCATCATCCGCGGCATCGGCCAGGCGGTGGAGATCCTCGAGCAGGCCTCCGGCCGCCTCGCCGACGGCGAGCTCACCGCCCGCGCCGAGTACCGGGGCAAGGACGAACTGGGGCGCGTGGCGCGCGCCTTCAACACCATGGGCGAGCGCTTCCAGCAGGTCCTGCAGGAGGTGAACCACGCCACCGACCAGTTGGCGGCGGCGGCGGAACAGACCTCCTCGGTGACCCGCCACACCACCGACGGGGTGCGCCGCCAGCAGTTGGAGACCGAGCAGGTGGCCACCGCCATGAACGAGATGAACGCCACCGTCCACGAGGTGGCGCGCAACGCCGGGCTCGCCGCGGAGTCCGCCCGCGAGGCCGACGAGGCGGCCGGACGCGGCGGCCGGGTGGTCGCCGCCAGCGTCGAGGCGATCGACGCACTGGCCGGCGAGGTCGAGCGGGTGGCCGACGAGATCCGCTCGCTGGAGGAGGAGACCGCCGACATCGGCGGGGTGCTCGACGTGATCCGCGGCATCGCCGAGCAGACCAACCTGCTGGCGCTCAACGCCGCCATCGAGGCCGCGCGCGCCGGCGACTCCGGCCGCGGCTTCGCGGTGGTGGCCGACGAGGTGCGCACCCTGGCCAGCCGCACCCAGGAGTCGACCGAGGAGATCCAGCAGACCATCACCCGGCTGCAGAGCCGCGTCGGCAGCGCGGTCGGCGCCATGGAGACCAGCGAGCGGCAGGCCCGCGGCGGGGTCGAGCAGGCCGCCGGCGCCGGCGCCGCGTTGCAGGAGATCACCGCGGCGGTGGCGCGGATCAACGACATGAACGCGCAGATCGCCAGCGCCGCCGAGGAGCAGAGCGCGGTGGCCGAGGAGATCAACCGCAACATCGTCACCATCAACCAGGTCGCCGAGGAGACCGCCGACGGGGCCACCGAGACCGCCGCGGCCAGCGAGCAGTTGGCCCGGCTCGCCGTGCAGTTGCAGGGAGTGGTGCGACAGTTCCGGATCTGACCGGCGGGTTGGCGTAGGTCGGCGCTACCGCGCCGACGCAAACGGAGGCACCGCGCTGCAACGGATTCCGCCGCGCGTTCCGAATGGCACGTTCCATTCGGAGGGATCGTCGTCACCGTGAGTCCGCTGCCTCCGTTCGCGTCGGCGCGGTAGCGCCGACCTACGCGGGTCCCGACCGACACGGCGTGAAAGGCCGACAGGCATCGAACAGAAGGCCCTTTTTCCTTTCACCTCCCCCGACGAACGCTCAGGCGTCGGCCTCATCGACCGGGATACGCAGCGTCACCGTGGTCCCCCGCCCCGGCGCGCTGTCGATCTCCAGCTCCCCGCCCAGGATCTGCGCCCGCTCGCGCAGACCGACCAGGCCGAAGGAGTTGCGCCGGCCGAGCGCGGGGTCGAAACCGACGCCGTCGTCGCGCACCTCCAGCAGGCAGTGCGCCCCCCGCCGCTCCAGGGTCAGCCACACCCGGCCCGCCCCGGCGTGGCGGGCGACGTTGGTGAGCGACTCCTGGGCGATGCGGAACACCGCGGTGGCCCGCGTCTCCTCCAGCGCGATCTCCCCGTCGTCGACCCGCATCTCGCAGGGCAGCCCGGAGTGGCGGCTGAACTCGCCGGCGAGCCACTCCAGCGCGGAACCGATCCCCATGTCGAGGGCGGCCGGACGCAGCCGCGCCGCCACGTCGCGCACCACCTGGAGGGTCCGGTCGACCAGCTCCATCATCCGCCGGGCGTGCTCGAGCAGCGGCGGCGACGCCTCGCCGAAGCGCAGGCGCAGCAGCGAGACATTCATGCGCAGTGCGGTGAGCAACTGGCCCAGTTCGTCGTGGACCTCGCGGGCGATGCGCTTGCGCTCCTCCTCGCGGGCCGCCTCGCGGTGGGCGGTGAGCCGGCGCATCTGACGTTCGGCCTCCTTCAGCTCGGTGATGTCGTGACCGATGGCGAGCACGCCGGTGAGCTCGCCCCGCTCGTCGCGTTCGGGGATCACGCGAATCTGGTGGATGCGCTCCATCCCCCGCCGCACGTCCATTACCACCCGTTCGATCTGGCCGACTTCTCCGCTCGCCAACACCCGCTCGATCAGCCGTGCGTAGTCATCGAACTCACCGCCGGGAAAGGCCTCACGGACGGTCTGACCGAGCCGGTCCTCGAAACCCCGCCCCAGGGTCTGCAGCAGCACCGGGTTGACGTAGCGGGCCCGCCCGCCACGGTCGTAGCGAACGATGTTGTCCGGCAGACTCTCCGCCAGGGTGCGGAACTGACGTTCGCGCGCCGCCAGCGCCTCCTCGGCGTGCTTGCGCGCGGTGATGTCGCGACCGACCATCAGCGCGCCGACGATCCCGCCGCCCTCATCGCGCTCGGCGACGAAGCGCACGCTGTAGGTCCGCCGTCCTTCGACGGCGTGGTCCAGCGGCGTCTCCAGCTCGCGCGGCTCGCCGTCCGCCAGCACCGCGCGCAGCGTGCGCGCGTACTCCTCGATGTTCAGCGCGCGCGCCTTCGGCGGGGTCTCCTCCGGGGTCAGCCCGAGCACCTCGCCCGGCGCGATGCCGATCAGCCGCGCCATCGCGCTGTTGAGGTAGGTCTTGCGCGCCTGGAGGTCGTAACGGACGATGTGGTCGGGGATGTTCTCGGCCAGCGAGTGGAACTCACGCTCGCGCGCGACCAGCGCCAGCTCGGCGCGCACCCGCTGGGTGATGTCGCGCGACAGCACCAGGAAGCGCGCCTCGGCGAGCGGCTCCTCCACCCGTTTCTTCGATATCGACAGCTCGAACCAGTGACTCCCCCCGGGCAGGTCGATGCGTATCACGCGACCGAAGGAGAGCCCCTCGGCGTCCGCCTCGAGGAGGCCGGCCATGGCGTCCGCCGCCGCCTCGGGGGAGTGCACCTCGTCGATCGTCCGCCCGAGCAGCGCCTCCTTGGGCGCGACGAGCAGCTCGGGGTTGCGCGTCCAGACGTTGAGATAGCGCCCGTGCACGTCCACCTCGAAGAGCAGATCGGGGATGGCGTTGATCACCCCCTCGGAGAACTCCAGGGCCTGCCTCAGGCGCCGCTCGGCCGCCTTGCGCTCGGTGATATCGATCAGCGACACCAGCACCCGCTCCAGCGATTCGCCGACACCGGGACAGACCGCGAAGTGGACGGCCACCTCGCGCCGCTCCCCGGCCAGGGTCTTGACCACCGCCTCGCTGCGCATGGCGCGACCGCCGTCCCACAGACAGAGCAGTTGGCGGCGGAAGGCGGCAAACGACTCCTCGGTGAAGGTGTCGACCAGCCCGGCGAGCAGCCGCTCCTTGTCCGGCGCCTCGTGTAGCGCCACCGCCGCACGGTTGACATCGACGATGCGCACCCGCTCGGCACACCCCCGCACGGCCTCCGGGTGGCCCGCGAAGTAGGCCGCGAGGTCGTCGACCCCCGCCGCGCGCAGCCGCTCGAACTCCGCCTTCACCGCCGAGAAGTCCTCCTCCCAGATGGAGACCGGAGAGTTCTCGAAGACCTGCCGGTAGCGCTCCTCGCTGGCGCGCAAGGCCGCCTCGGTCCGCTTCCGCTCGGTGATGTCGCGCACCAGGCTGAGCACGAACTCGCGGCCGCCGAACTCGAAGTGGGAGCCGCTGACCTCGACCGGGACGAGGGTGCCGTCCTTGCGCCGGTGAAGGCTCTCCAGGGGCTTCACGCTCCGCGCCTTCAACCCCTCCCACGCCGCCGCATGGCGGTCGGCGGACCAGTCGGGGTCGATGTCCATCACCGTCATCCGCGACAGCTCGTCGCGCCCGTAGCCGAGCGAGCGGCACGCCTCCTCGTTGACGTAGAGGAGGCGCGCCTGCCGGTCGACCAGGAACGCCGCCTCGCCGACCCGGTCGAGGGCGTAGTCGCGCAGCGCCAGCTCGACGTTGGCACCGCTCAACAGGCGGTTGGCGCGCCGCTGCTGCCGCAGGAACAGCAGCACGCCGACGAGGATCACCAGGCTGGCGCCGATCAGGGTGATCAGCCAGCGCCGCTCGAGGGTGCTCCGTGCGATCTTCACCGCCTGGAGCTGGTTGCGGTGGGTCAGTTCGTCGATCCGCCGCTGGTGACTCTCCTCGCGGTAGCGGCGGGTCAGCTCGCGCAGATGCCGGCCGGCACGCTCGCGATCCGCCTGCTCGGCCAGCGCCAGCGCCTCGGCGGCGAGGCGATAGGCCTTGCGGTGATCGCCGGAGCCGGCGGCGACCGCCGCCATCCGCCGCGCGCTGCCGCCGAGATAGAGGGCCAGCCCGATCTCCTTGGCCAGGCCGTAGCTGCGCTCGGCGTCGCTCCACGCCCCGGGCAGATCCCCCGCCGCCTGGCGATCGCCGCTGCGCGCCTTCAGCGTCCACCACAGGCCGATCCGGTTTCCGCGACTGGAATAGATTTCGACGATCTCGTCGATCAGCGGGCGGGCCTCCTCGCCGCGTCCCTGCCGGCGCAGCGTGTCGGCCAGCATGTACAGCGCGTGGGCGATGTAGAAGGGACCGCCGATGCGGCGGAAGATCCCGATCGCCTCGCGGATCCGCTTTTCGCCCTCCGCGCACCGCTTCAGCGCGCACTGCTGACTGCCGACGCCGAGCAGCGCCGCCGCCTCCGAGCGCCGCGAACCGGCGAGCCGGGCATATTTGCCCATCTCCTCGAAATAGTGGGCCGCCTCGTCGTGGTGGCCGCTGAGGTCGTAGGTGTAGGCCAAGCCGTTGTCGGCGTGGACCAGGGCCAGCGGATCGCCGCTCTCCTCGGCCATCTCCTTTGCCTGCAGGGCGATCGTCACCGAGTCGTCGAGGCGGCCGATACGCCGGTACATCATGCCGACGCGCAGCATCGCCTCGCTGATCAGGTCGGGCCGGCCGGTGACCCCGTCGAGCGCGGTCAGCGCGTCGGTGGCGGCCTCGACCAGGGCGTCGATGCGCGCCTGGTTGACGGTGTTGAGGGCGAGGACCAGGTCGGCCTCGGCGCGGCCGATGCGGTCGCCGTTGGCCTTGGCCAGCGCCAGCGCCTGCTCCGCGTGCTTGCCGGCGGCGGCGCTCTTCGCCAGGTAGAGTTCGGCGCGGGCGAGGACGTTGAGCGCCCGCACGCGGTCCGCGGGGAGCACCCCCGGCGGCGGCTCGGCGACCAGCCGCTCCGCCTCGTGGTAGGCGCGCGGGCCGTCGTTCTCCGCCAGTTGGCGGGCGGCGGAGAGATGATCGCGCCACTGCTCCAGCGGCGTGGCGGCGACGGCGGCGAGGGGGGCAAGCAACCAGCACGACAGCAGGCCCACGCGGACAATGTTCTTGATCAATTTTGCTTTGCCGAGAAAAAGCGGGAGGAGCGTTCCACGTACCACACCCGGGACTCCATCCCCTCATCCCCTCCCCGCGACGGACGCGCCGGGGAAACGATCCAATCTACCACACCGACACCCGTAGGAGCGGCCCCGAGGCCGCGATGGCGCCCTCC
>NZ_BAAHXB010000045.1:0-43978 GCF_054657215.1 Endothiovibrio diazotrophicus | reverse complement strand
CCCTCCGCCTGATCGGTCCCGAGACCGAGCTGGCGAAGGTACGCAAGGCGGGGATGATCGCCGATCTCGGCGGGGTGAAGGTCTACCTCATCGGCGGCGGCTGGCTGGCGGACGGGAACCTCTACCGCGACTCCCAGAAGCTTCAGCGGATACGGGGTTTCTGGACCCGCTACTTCAAGGAGGCGGGTGCCGCCCTGGAGGGATACGGTGAACCGCTGCTCCTGACCGCGATTCAATAACTCCACTATCTGCTTGTTTCGTTGTTGGTTTCAGGCCATAACATCCAGGGATGGATGAAATCTTGCCGCAAGCGCGATTTTTCGTTCGACACGAAACGCGAATTTTCGCACAACAGAAAGAGCGAATAATCGCGCAGCACCTTTCGCGAGATAAAGACACCGACCCTCAGACCCCGGAGTAAAAACATTGCCAGGGAGACCTCCTTCGCTTACCAATCGAAGGACGCCACGGCTTCTCCGTAGGTCAACCCACCGCCAATATATGGGTATTTATGGGTAATTTTGCGGGTATGCCGAATACTCTTGCCTATTTGGGTATTTATGGGTATTCATATGGGTATGAGTCTTAACACCGCCACCCTGACCATCACCCCAGAAATCCTCGCCCTCATCGCCGAGTTGGACGAGTTCAAGGGCGCCTGGAGAGCGCTGGGCACGCTGGCCCCCGAGCGTCTGTCGGCGCTGCGCCGGGTGGCGACCATCGAGAGCATCGGCTCTTCCACGCGCATCGAAGGGAGCCGACTCACCGATTCGGAGGTGGCCGACCTGCTCGGTCGCCTGGAGATCAAAAAGTTCGACACCCGCGACGAACAGGAGGTGGCCGGATACGCCGAGGCCATGGAGACGATTTTCGCCCATGCCGACGCCATTGAACTGACCGAAAACCACATCCGGCAACTCCACTGCGATTTGCTGCGTTACAGCGCCAAAGACGAACGACACCGAGGGGAGTACAAGACCACCCATAACCACGTCAGCGCCTTCGACGCCGAAGGGCGGGAGATCGGCGTCGTTTTTGAGACCGCCACACCGTTCGAGACGCCCCGACGCATGGCGGAGCTGGTGTCCTGGACGCGGGACGCACTGGAGGAGAACGCCCTCCACCCTATCCTCATCGCCGCCCTGTTCACCGTCGTCTTTCTGGAAATCCACCCCTTCCAGGACGGCAACGGCAGGCTCTCAAGAGTCCTGACCACCCTCCTCCTGCTGCGTTCCGGCTACGCCTACGTACCGTTCAGCTCACTGGAGAGCGTCATCGAGCAGAGCAAGGAGGGATACTACCTGGCGCTGCGCGCCACCCAAACCACCATTCGAAAGGACGCCCCCGACTGGCAGCCGTGGGTCGTCTACTTCCTGCGCGCACTGCAAAAGCAGAAGCAGCGGCTGGAGGCAAAAATCCAGCGCGAGCGGATATTGATCGAATCCCTGCCCGATCTGTCGGTCCAGATACTCGAACTTGCCAAAGCCCACGGACACCTGTCTATCGGGCAACTTCTCCACCTCACCGGCGCCAACCGCAATACCATAAAAAAGCACCTCCGAATGCTGGTAAAAGACCACCACCTCGTCCAGCACGGGAAGGGCAAAGGGACATGGTACGGGCGGGGATAAAGACCGACCCTCGCCTGGAGGCGAGGACCGGCCACCGGGATCAGAAATCGTTGGCGTTGGTGACGATCCGGTCGTAACGGAGTTCGGCGATCTCGCCGTTGATCTTCATGTCGCGGGCCATGGCGTCGTAGTCGATGTAGAAGCGGAGGTTGTCGGGAAGCTCATAGCACTCTTCGACCAGTTCGGCGGCGTAGTCGGAGGCGGTGCCGTCGTAGAGGCAAACCTCGTCGTAGCGGTCCAGGGCATCCTCCAGGTCGTAACCGCAGTCGAGCAGGAAGAGGAGCTGCTGGGCTTCTTCCTGGAGGTTGCGGTAGATGTTCACCAGCGTCCCTTTCTCGATCTTCAGGCGTTTGTCGATGGGATCGACGAAGAACGGGAGCTTGCGGCGTCCCCGCCCGTCAGTCTCGGAGGCCCGTTTCATCTGGCGCTCCGACAGTTCGATTCCGATCTCCGACAGGACCATCCGCGCCTGTCTCAGGTCCACGTAACAAGGTATCTGCATTTCGGTCCACACCTCCTTTCCAAACGGCCACTCCGGCTAGATCGAGAACTCCTCGGCGGCGGAGCGGTACGGCCCGTCGCTGTAGAGGCGGTCGATCTTCTGGCCCAGCCCGTTCCGGGCCTCCACCTCGTCGCCGAACCCGTTGGTCGGATTGAGGTAGAGGGAGGCGCCTCGCGAGTAGCGCACGGAGAAGTCGTCCTCGACCTCCCGCAGCTTGCTTCTCAAACAGCGCCCGGCGAATTTCGTGGATGGTCATTTCCCCCTTCACTTTGATCTGCATTGCGTCCCTCCTCTGCACTTATCCCCACAATTTCCATAGTACAACCCTAGGTATTAATAATTCGTTAGCAACACGTTTTCCGGTAGCCGCGCCCGGCGATTCGGCAGCCGCCTCCGGCGCCCCACAACCGCTTCTGCTTTCTCTCTCGGCGAGCGTTCCGGCCTGCGGCCCTCCCCGGCTCCCACCACAGCACCTCCGCGCCGCGTCCCGTCTCCCAACGGCGGCGGGGTTCACTGCTTTTCAGCCTTCTCCTCCTCCCGGTGCGTTGCGTCCTCCCGCCCACGGCCCTTTCCCGCCAATGACGGTGACGGGGGGCAAGCGGGAAAGGCCCCGATGGGCGGGGCCTGACGCACGAAAAGGAGAACAAGGATGTGCAAGCTTTTCACCCCTTCAGACCTCCGGGATAAACGGGACGGCGAGCTGAGCGCGCTGTTTCGGCGGATCGCCGGAGAGATGGCGCAGACGGCGCCGGACTCACCCGAGCGGCAAGCGGCGCAAACCAGCCTGGAGAACATCCGGCTGGAGCTGAGCGCCCGTCGCCACCGGCGACCGAAGCCGCCCGGCGGCTGAAAAACGCGGCCAACGGGTCAAGCCGGTTCCCTTCCGGGGACCGGCTTTTTCTTGTGGGGCTGCGACACGAGGGGGACGCGAGGAACCGCCCACGGCGGATGGGGGAAGCTGTCGCCATGAACAGAAGCCTCAATGACGACGACACCGGTCACCGCCCTTTCACGGCGGAGTCCCGCCCCCGGATCGCGCCTCGCCTGATCCGGATGCGGGACGCGCCCGACTACCTGGGCATGGATCGCCACAGATTCAACGAGGCGGTGCGCCCCTACGTGACCGAAATCCCCCTCGGCAGGCAGTCCATCGCCTTCGACCGGCTTGAACTGGATGCGTGGGTGGATGAATATATACGGTGCAACGGACGTCGTCTGAAGGCCGAAAGACTGGAGGACGACCTATGTCGAAACGCAACAAAATGCCGGGGCTCCGCCTCAGGGGCGGTATCTGGCACATCGAGAAGCGCTGCAAGGAGTGCAAAAGTGGATGGCTCCACGAAAGCACGGGAAAGGCTAGCCGCTCTGAGGCGGAAGCCTACCTGATCCAGCGTTTGGCCGAACTCAAGGACGAAGCGCGGCGGAAGGACCAGGGGTTCTACACCTTCGAGGAGGCCGCTCTGCGGTATCTCGAAGAGATCGCCGACAAGTCCTCCGCCGATACGGTGGCGATGCACCTGGACCAGCTCCTCCCCTTTCTCGGGCGGAGGCCGCTGGAACAGGTCCATGACGGCACCCTCAAGGCGTATGTGGACCATGAGACGGGGCGCGGCAAGGCGCCCAAGTCGATCAACAACGGGATCGGCGTCGTCTCGGCGGTCCTCAACCGGGCGGCGCGGGTCTGGCGGAGCGAGGAAGGGACGCCCTGGCTGCGACAGGCCCCGCCGCGACTGAGCCGGTTGTCCACCAAGGGGAAGCAGGCGAAGCCCTATCCCCTGTCGTGGGCGGAACAGGACCGGCTCTTCGGGGAGCTTCCGGCCCATCTGGAGGAAGCGGCGCTCTTCGCCGTGAACACCGGATGCCGGGAGCAGGAGGTCTGCCAGCTCCGCTGGGAGTGGGAGGGGCAGAGATTCCGGACCTGGAGACCTCGGTCTTCATCCTGCCGGAGTCGATGACCAAGACCAGCACGGAGCGGATCGTGGTCCTCAACCAGGAGGCCCGGAGGGTGGTGGAGGCGCGGCGCGGGGTTCACCCCGAGTTCGTCTTCACCTACAAGGGACGTGGGCTCGGCAAGCTTCGCACCAGCGCCTGGAGGCGCGCCTGGGAGGCCGCCGAGCTGCCCGAGGAGCCCGGTATCCTCAAGGGGGTCCACAACCTGCGCCACACCTTCGGGAGGCGCCTGAGGGGCGCGAAGGTGCCCGTGGAGACCCGCAAGGCGCTGTTGGGCCACGCCAACGGCGACATCACCACCCACTACTCCGCGGCCGAGTTGTGGGAGCTGATCGAAGCGGTGGAGAAGATCGTGGATCGGGGGGTCGCCGAGACCCCGACGTTGACGGGGCAATCCGTCGGCAAAAAGGGCCTGTCGGCAAACGGATCGAATAATGGGTCGGCAAAAAGAAAAGGGCTAGCCGCCTAACGACAGCTAACCCTTTGCTTTTTTTGCCAAATATGGCGCGCCAGGAAGGATTCGAACCTCCGACCGCCTGGTTCGTAGCCAGGTACTCTATCCAACTGAGCTACTGGCGCGTTGGAAGAGGCGCGTATTATGTGGATCAGGGCAGGGGCTGTCAACTCTTTTTCACAAAAAGATCGTTCGCGGCGGGAGGGTCGGTGGATTCGGCAAGGGGTTCGGCGAGCCTGACTCCGCTGCCCCCGTTCGCGTCGGCGCGGTAGCGCCGACCTACGGGACTACGCTGCGTCTCCGCGTTTCACCGCCCTGCGTCGGAAAGGGCTAATCATCCGGCAGCTCCAGCGCCAGCGCCGGGTTCTCTGCGTAGCGCTCCTTGATCTCCAGCATCTCCGGCAGCACCTCGTGGAACACCGGTACCAGGGTGGGATCGAAATGGGCGCCGCTGGTCTCGTCGATCAGCTTCACCGCCTCCTCCACCGTCCATGCCCGCTTGTAGGGGCGCTCGGTGGTCAGCGCGTCGAAAACGTCGGCGATGGCGATGATCCGGCCGGAGAGCGGGATGGCGTCGCCGGCGAGTCGTGACGGGTAGCCGGAGCCGTCCCACTTCTCGTGGTGGGCCAGCGAGATCTCGCGCGACATGCGCATCAGCTCCGAGGGGTGGTCGCCGATGATCGCGGCGCCGAATTCGGGGTGCTTGCGCATCACCGCCCACTCCTGGTCGTCGAGCTTGCCCGGCTTGAGCAGGATGTGGTCGGGGATGCCGATCTTGCCGATGTCGTGCATCGGCGCGGCGTTGAACACCAGCTCCGCCCAATCGTGGCCGACGTTGAGCGCCTCGGCGATCAGCCGCGCGTAGTGGCTCATGCGGATGACGTGGAGGCCGGTCTCGTTGTCCTTGAATTCGGCGGCGCGGCCGAGCCGGCGGATCACCTCCAGGCGGGTGCGGTTGAGCTCCTCGGTGCGCTCGGCCACCTTGCGCTCCAGTTCGCGGTTCTGGTCGTAGAGGGCGAGCTGGGTGCGCACCCGCGCCTGCACGATGGGTGGGCTGATCGGCTTGGTGATGTAGTCCACCGCGCCCAGCTCCAGTCCCATCCGCTCGTCCTCCACCTCGCTCTTGGCGGTAATGAAGATCACCGGGATCTTACGCGTGGCGGGGTCGCCCTTGAGCCGCCGGCACACCTCGTAGCCGTCCATGCCGGGCATCATGATGTCGAGCAGGATCATGTCGGGCTTGGGCGTGGCGGCGGCGATCTTCAGCGCCTTCTCGCCGTTCAGCGCCGCCTTCACCTTGTAGTCGGGGCGCAGCACGCCGCTCAGCACGTCGATGTTCTCGGGGGTGTCGTCGACCACCAGGATGGTCTGTTTTTCCAGCAGCTCGCTCATGGGAGGATCCCTCGCTTGGTTATCCGTTCCCCCGGCGGCGATCGCCGCCGGGGGAGATGGGGACGGTTGGCCCCCTTGTTCGTGTCGGCAGAAAGGCGCGCCGTCACCTCCTAAGAAAGTACCTTCTCAAGACGTTCGAGGGCGTCCAGGGCGGCCTCGAAATCGTAGGCGTCGACCTCGCCGGCCACCGCCTTCAGCGCCTCGCCGTGGACACCGCCGACCAGCAGCGGCGCCAGTTCGTCGATCACCACGCCGGCGCCGGTATCGTCCTCTTCGAGCAGCCCACGCAGCCGCCCGAGCAGCTCCCGGACCCTCGCCACGTCCAGTTCGCCGACGGCGGCCGTCGTTGGCCCCGGTTGGTCGAGCCCTTCCAGGGAGGCGATCACCGGGCGGAGTGCATCGACCACCGCGGTGAGCCGCTCCTCGACCGAACCGCCCTCGTCGCGGCAGGCCATCTCCAGCGCCTTCGCCGCCTCCTGCACGCCACGCGCGCCGATGTTGCCGGCCACCCCCTTGAGGGTGTGGGCAAGCCGTTCCGCCACGCTCGGGTCTTCGTCGCCGAGCGCCGCACGGAACGTCTGGTCGAAGCCGCGTTGGGCGTCACGGAACTTGCGCAGCAGCTTGCGGTAGAGCTTGCGGTTGCCCTGCGCAGTGGTCAGCCCCGCCTCGACGTCGATCCCCACCAACTCCGGCAACCCGATCTCTGCCAAATTCTCGCCGGATCCCGACGCCGATCCCTCTCCCTCCGCCAATGCCACCACGCCCGCCTCCACGGAGGGCGTGATCCAACGAGCCATGGTGGCGAACATCTCGTTGACGTTGATCGGCTTGGCGATGTGGTCGTTCATCCCCGCCGCAAGCACCTTCTCGCGGTCGCCGGCCATGGCGTTGGCGGTCATCGCGATCACCGGCAGCTCCGCCCACTCGGGCCGCCTGCGGATCTCGGCGGTGGCGGTGTAGCCGTCCATCACCGGCATCTGGCAGTCCATCAGCACGCCGTCGAACGGCTCCCGAGCCAGCCACTCCAGCGCCTCGTGGCCGTTGTTCGCCACCGCCACGCTGAGGCCGTTGGCGGTCAGCAGCTCGAGGGCCAGCTCCTGATTGATCTCGTTGTCCTCGACCAGCAGCACCTTTGCCCCGCGCAGTGCGGTCAGCCCCTCCAGCGCCGCCTCGCGGCGGGCGTTGGCGTTGTCGTCCACCACCCGCGTGCGCAGCCCGCCCGGCTCTCCCTCCACCCGCCGCCTGCGCGGCACGCTGCCCCGTTGCAGACCGAGCCGCGCGGTGAAGTGGAAGGTGCTCCCCGCCCCGGGCGCGCTGACCACCCCGATCTCGCCACCCATCAGCTCGGTGAGCCGCTTGGAGATGGCCAGGCCGAGTCCGGTGCCGCCGTACTTGCGGGTGGTCGAGGCATCCGCCTGGGAGAACGACTGGAACAGCTTGGCCTGCTGCTCGGCGCTCATGCCGATGCCGGAGTCGCGCACCGAGAAGCGCAGCAGCACCGCCTCGTCCGTACTCTCCAGCACCTCCACCCCGACCACGATCTCGTCCCCCGCCGCGGTGAACTTGACCGCGTTGTTGCCCAGGTTGGTGAGCACCTGGCCGAGGCGCAGCGGGTCGCCGACCAACGCGGTGGGCAGCTCCGGCGGCAGCCGGAACGTCAGCTTCACCCCCTTCTCCTCGGCCTTCATCCCGACCAGGCTGGCGAGGTTGTCCATCACGTCTTCCAGGCGGAAGGGGATCGTCTCCACGTCCAGCTTGCCGGCCTCGATCTTGGAGAAGTCGAGGATGTCGTTGATGATGCCGAGCAGCGACACGGCCGAGCGGTGGACCTTCTCGATGTAGTTGCGCTGGCGGCGCGAGAGGTCGGTCTGCAGCGCCAGGTGGGACATGCCGATGATCGCGTTCATCGGCGTGCGAATCTCGTGGCTCATGTTGGCGAGGAAGTCGGACTTCGCCTGGGTCGCCTCCTCGGCCGCCTCCTTCGCCTCCAGCGCCGCCTGCTGCGCCCGCTTGTGCTCGCGCAGGTCGACGAAGGCGCCGACCAGGCCGCCGGGGCTGCCGTCGCTCAGGCGAAAACCCGAAACCGAGTAGAGGGTGTCGTGCAGCTCGCCGTCGGCGAACGGGATCGACATCTCCTTGGCGATACTCTCGGCCTCGGCGATCAACCACTCGTCCTCGCGCTGACAATGCTCGCGATCCGCCTGCGGCAAATGCTCCAGCCCCACCGACCGCTTGCCGATCAGCTGCCCGCGGTCGATCCCCAGAGTCTCCTCGAAGGCGCGATTGACGCCGATGAAGCGCGAGTCCGCTCCCTTGTAGAAAAGCGGATAGGGGACGGTGTCGATCAGCGCCTGCTGGAACTCCAGTTGGTCGGCGATGCGTTGGTGCGCCGCCCGCTCCTCGGTGACGTCGCGGAAGCTGACCACCGCGCCGCGGGTCTCGCCGGCCACCAGCAGCGCGGTGGTGGCGTACTCGATCGGCAGGGCGCTGCCGTCCTTGCGCCAGAACAGCTCCTCGCTCACCCGCCGCGGCTTGCCGTCGCGGGCGGTGAGGTACATCGGGCACTCCTCGTGGGGGTAGGGTCGGCCGTCGGCGTGACGGTGATGGATCAGCGCGTGGATCTCCTCGCCGAGCAGTTCCCCGGAGGTGAAGCCGAGCAACCGCGCCGCCGCCGGATTGATGAAGGTGACCCGCCCGTTGCGGTCCATGCCGAAGATCCCCTCGGTGACCGTCTCCAACACCAGTTTGGCCTGGCGTTCCAGGTCCTCGCTGCGCTCGCGTAGCGCCTCGTCGTCGAGGCGCCGTTCGATCGCCGCCCCCAACTGCTTGGCCAGTTCATCGATCAGCGTCCGCTCCTCCCGCAGGAACGGTCCCTCGTCGCATTCGGCGCGCCGCTCCAGGTAGACCACCTCGATCTCTCCCGCCACCTCGCCGCGCACCCGCACCCGCGCCGTCTGCACCCACAGGGTGCGCCGATACCCCTCCCCGACCACCTCACGCCCGCGGTAGGCGATGCGCACGCGGGCGATCTCGGGGTACTGCCAGCCGGAGGGGAGCAGCGCCACCGCGGTGCTGAACACCGCCTCCAGCGGCCAGTCGCGCCGGTCGAGCAGCGAGGAGAAGGCGTACAGACAGGTCTGCTCCTCGACCCGCAGGCGCAGGTCGCGGGCCTGGGCGCGCAGCGCCTCCTCGCGCTCGTGGACCTTACGGTTGAGCCGACGGTTCCAGAAGCCGATCACCGCGATCAGGGTGAGCAGCAGCGCGGCACCGCCGCCGCCCCACAGCACCACCCGGTGCCAGTCGAGACCGAAGGCGTACTGCACGTTGACCCAACGGTTCTTGATCGCGACGCGGGCCGGTTCGTCGATGGCGGCGAGCGCCTGGTCGAGGATCGCCACCAGCTCCGGCCAATCCTTGCGCACCGCCATCGCCAGGTCGAAGGTGTATTCGGTGGGCGCCGCCACCTTCAGCGTTTCGTTGAGCGTCAGCCGCTTCATCTCGTGGGTCGCCGCCGCCAGGTTGAGCAGGCCGGCGTCCACCTGCCGCGCCTCCACCGCCTGCAGCACCGCAGCCACCGAGTCGAAGGCCACCGCCACCACCTCCGGGTGGTCGCGCACCAGCCCCTCGTGGGTGATGTAGCCCTCCACCACCCCCACCCGGCGCCACTTGAGATCGCCGATGCCGCCTACGTAATCGGCGTCGCGGCGGGTCACCAGCACCACCGGGAAGGAGATGTAGGGGCGGGTGAAGCGCAGGTAGCGGCGCCGCTCCTCGGAGGGGGTGGCCATCGGCAGCAGGTCCACCTCACCGGCCTTGGCGGCGGCCAACACCTCGCTCCAGGGACGCGGCTCCCCCGGCGCCATTTCCACCCCGAGGCGCCGCGCCACCTCGTCGACGAAGCCCGCCGAGATGCCGCTGTAGCGCCCTTCCTCGTCGAAGAACTCGAAGGGCGGCCAGACGGGATCGACACCGAGACGGATCGTCGGGTGGGCCTCCAGCCACGCCCGCTGGTCCGCGCTCAGCCCGATCTCCGCCGGACGCGCCTTGGCCTGTTGCGTCTCCAGCGGCAGCAGCCAGCGGCGGTAGAGGGCGTTGCGCTCCTCCGGGGTGACCGCCGCCAGCGCCCGGTCGAGCACCGCGCGCAGCGGCGCGCGCTCCTTCGCCACCGCCATGTAGAGGGTGGTCTCGTCACCGCCCTGCAGCGCCACCTCGCCGGCCACCTGGAGGTTGGGCATGGCATTCTCGCGCAACAGATGGTTGACCACTCCGAAGCTGCCGACGAAGCCATCCGCGCGGCCGAAGGAGACCGCCTTCAACCCCTCCAAGGCGTTGGCCACCGGATGCTGAACGATCCCCGGATGGCGTTGCGCCATCAGCTCGGCGATCGAGTAGCCCTCGACCACCGCCACCCGCCGCCCCTTCAGCTCGTCCAGTCCCTCGAGCGAGTCCCCGCGGCGCATCACCAGTACCGAGGGGTTGCTCAGATAGCCCTGGGTGAAGGCGTATTTGGCCTCGCGCTGCGGGGTCTTGTAGATCGCCGGCAGGATGTCGAGCTGGCCGGCTTCGAAGCGCTTCATCAGCTCCACCCAGGTGTAGCCGTGGACGAACTCCAGCGGCAGCCCCGCCTTCGCCGCGGCCAGCCGCAGCAACTCGTTGGAGTAGCCGGTGGCGCGGCCGCCGTCGACGAAGTCGAACGGCGGCCAGTCGCGCTCCGCGCCGACCCGGTAGGGGCCGGGATGGGCGGCCAGCCACGCCTGCTCGGCGGCGCTCCAGGTCACCGCCCGCGCGCGCGCGCCCTCCTCGCCCGCCCATTTGGCGAGGATCGCCTGCATCTCCTCCTCGCCCACCGCGTCCAGCGCCTGCTGCAGCAGATCGCGCAACCGCGTGTGCCCCTTGGGGACGCCGATGGCGAGCACCGAGGAGGTCCCTTCGGTGCGGCCGTGGACCTTCAGGTTGGCGATCACCTCGCGGTGCATCAGATAGATCGCCGCCGCCCGGTTGCCGACGTAGGCGTCCGCCTCGCCGCGGGCCACCGCGTCGAGGGCGTGGGCGGTGTCGGGGTACTCCAGCACGGTGGTCGAGGGGTACTGCTCGCGGAAGCGACCGACGTTGGCGAAGCCCGCCTCCAGGGCGATCCGCTTGCCCGCCAGCGCCTTCTCGGAGGCGATGTAGGGGGCATCCCGCGGCGCGACGATGACGTGTGGCACGTTGAGGTAGGGGGCGGTGAATTCGAAGAGTTTCTCCCGCTCCGGCTTCGGGGTGATGTCGAGGACCGCGTCGAGGCGACCCGCGACGGTATCGTCGTAGAGCGGCTTCCACGGACCCGGCACCAGCTCCAGCGCCCCGTCCAACTGCCGGTTGAGGCGCGCCACCAGGTCCACCCCGATGCCACGCGGGCGGCCGCGTTCATCGACGAAATCGAACGGCGGCCAGCCATCCATCATGCCGATGCGGATCGGCCGGTGATCGGCCAGCCAGACGCGGTCGGCGTCGCTGAGCGCCGCCGCCGCGGCCGCCGCGGAGAACAGCAGCAGCGCGAGCAGGGCGAACGGTAAGAACAGGCGGCCCATGGCTACCCAAGCGCCGCCGCCACGCCGGCAAGGAGCCGCTCGGGCACCACCGGCTTGCTCAGATAGTCGAGCGCGCCGAGGGCGAGGCCGGCGTCGCGCTCGGCCGGATCGAGATGGCCGGTGACGAAGAGCACCGGGATCGCCGCGGTGGCCGGGTCGGCCTTCAGTCGGCGGCACACCTCGTAGCCGTCCATCTCCGGCATCATCACGTCGAGCAGGATCAGGTCCGGCCCCGGCGCCCTGGCCGCCACCGTCAGCGCCTTCTCGCCGCTGGTCGCCGCCTTCACCTTGTAGCGCCCCTGGAGGATGCCCTTGATCAGATCGATGTTGGCGGGGGTGTCATCCACCACCAGCACCACCGGTTTGTCGTCATTGTCGCTCATGGCGTCCCTTTGTACCTGCCCATTCACTCACTATTAGTGCCCAAATTTCCGCAACTTGCGGGGGTTGGCGGAAAGGGCGCCATCGCCGCCTTGGGGCCGCTCCTACAGGGGAAGGCGCCTCCCCCGACGCCGACCGGTGTCCTCGTCTCAGCCACCCTGCGCAAACCCCGCCTCCACCGCGGCCAGCGCCTCCTGCGCGGTGTCGAAATCGTACTCTTCCACCGCCGCCGCCACCGCCGCCAGCGCCTCGGCGTGGGCCGACCCGGCGAGCAGCGGC
This sequence comes from Endothiovibrio diazotrophicus, assembly GCF_054657215.1. Lineage (NCBI taxonomy): Bacteria > Pseudomonadati > Pseudomonadota > Gammaproteobacteria > Chromatiales > Thioalkalispiraceae > Endothiovibrio > Endothiovibrio diazotrophicus. The sequence goes on along the minus strand of NZ_BAAHXB010000045.1, from coordinate 31,819 downwards.
GCCAACGCCTCGATCAGCTCGCTGGCGTCGGTATCGTCGTCCTCGAGCAGCTCGCGCAGCCGCCCGAGCAGCGGCCGAATCCGTTCGCCATCCGCCGCACCGCCCGCCGCGGACGCCGCGACAGGCTGGTCGAGCCCTTCGAGCGCGGCGATCACTGGATCGAGCTGTTCGAGCACCCCGGCGAGCCGCGCCCCAATCTGCTCATGGGCTTCCGCGGACCCGTCCCGACAGGCCATCTCCAACGCCGCCGCCGCCTCGCGCACCCCGTCCGCCCCGATATTGCCCGCCACCCCCTTGAGGGTGTGGGCGGCACGCTCGGCGGCAGCGCCGTCCTCCCCGGCGAGGGCCGCGCGAAAACGCCCGGCGAACCCCCGCTCCGCATCCCGGAACTTGCCGAGCAGCTTGCGATAGAGCTTGCCGTTCCCCAGCGCGGTAGCCAGCCCCGCCTCGACGTCGATCCCCGCCAACTCCGGCAGCCCAATCTCTGCCAAATTCTCGCTGGATCCCACCCCCGATCCCTCTCCCTCCGCCAACGCCCCCACGGAGGGCGTGATCCAGCGAGCCATGGTGTTGAACATCTCGTTGACGTTGATCGGCTTGGCGATGTGGTCGTTCATCCCCGCCGCGAGCACCTTCTCGCGATCGCCGGCCATGGCGTTGGCGGTCATCGCGATCACCGGCAGCTCGGCCCACTCGGACCGCTTGCGGATCTCGGCGGTGGCGGTATAGCCATCCATCACCGGCATCTGGCAATCCATCAGCACCCCGTCGAACGCCCCGTCGGCCAACCGCGCCAGCGCCTCGCGCCCGTCGTTGGCCACCACCACCTGGATGCCGTTGTTGACCAGCAGCTCCAGCGCCAGCTCCTGGTTGATCTCGTTGTCCTCGACCAGCAGCACGCGGGCGCCGCGCAGCTTCGCCACCGCCTCCTGCACCTCCTCCCGCCGGCTGCCGCCCCGCACCTCCGCCACCTCGCGGCCCATCGCCGCGAACACCGCGTCGAGCAGCGTCGAGGCGGTCACCGGTTTGGTCAGGAAGCCGGCCAGCGCCACCCCATGTGCCTCCTGCTGCGCCTCCTCGCGCCCGTAGGCGGTGACCATGATCACCGTCGGCAGGTTCTTCAGCTCGCGCCCCTGCTGGATCGCGCGGGTGGTCTCGATGCCGTCCATGCCGGGCATCTTCCAGTCCATCAGCACCAGTTGGTAGGGCTCCTCCCGGTCCGCCCGTTCGAGCAGCGCAAGCGCACTCTCGCCGCTCCCCGCCGGATCGACCCGCAGGCCGAAGCCGGCGAGCATCTGGGCGAGGATCTCGCGCGAGGTGGCGTTGTCGTCGACCACCAGCACGCGCAACGCGCCCAGCTCGCCGGCCAGCGCATGGCGCGGCGAGGGCGTCCCCCGCTGGCGGCCGAAGCGCGCGGTGAAGTGGAAGGTGCTGCCCGCGCCGGGGGCGCTCTCGACACCGATCTCGCCATCCATCAGCTGGGTGAGCTTGCGCGAGATGGCCAGCCCCAGGCCGGTGCCGCCGTACTTGCGGGTGGTCGAGCTGTCGGCCTGGGAGAAGGAGCGGAACAGCTTCGCCTGCTGCGCCGCATCCATGCCGATGCCGGAGTCGCGCACCGCGAAGCGCAGCAGCACCTCCTCGTCGCGCTCCTCCTCGACCGTCACCGCCACCTCGATCTCGCCCCCCGCCTCGGTGAACTTGACCGCGTTGTTGCCCAGGTTGGTGAGCACCTGACCGAGGCGTAGCGGGTCGCCGATCAGCGCGGTGGGCAGCCCCGGCGCCAGGCGGAACATCAGCTCCACCCCGCGCTCCTCGGCCTTCAGCCCGACCAGGTTGGCGAGGTTGTCCATGACGTCTTCGAGGCGGAACTCGACCCGCTCCATGTCGAGCTTGCCCGCCTCGATCTTGGAGAAGTCGAGGATGTCGTTGATGATCCCCAGCAGCGACTCGGCCGAGCGGTGGACCTTCTCGATGTAGTTGCGCTGCTTGCGCGTCAGCTCGGTCTGCAACGCCAGGTGGGACATGCCGATGATCGCGTTCATCGGCGTGCGGATCTCGTGGCTCATGTTGGCGAGGAAATCGGACTTGGCCCGGGTGGCCTCTTCGGCGGCCTCCTTGGCCTCCTCCAGCTCGCGGGTGCGCTCGGCGACCAGCGCTTCCAGCTGCTTCTGGTGGTCGGCCAGCGCGGCGCGCGCCCGGTCGGCCTCCTCGGCGAGGCGCAGCGCCGCGGCCCGTTCGCGGCGCAGCTCCTCGCCGTTGCGCCGCATCTCCGCCTCCGCCTGGCGGGTGCGATGCTGCTCCAGGGCGAAGGCGCCGATCAGCCGCGCAAAGCGGGCGAGGAAGCCGAGGACGTGCGGCAGCTTGGCCTCGTCCATCACCGGCGCCGCGTTCACCGCCGCCAGGTAGGCCGGCTCGTCGAAGCCGAAGGCCCGTGCCTGAGCGCGGAAGAAGTCGAGATCCGGCGCCTGCAGGTGGAACTGGCCGATGAAGACGTTGGCGACGTGGTGGCCGCCGATGACGATGGGCGCGGCGCAGTCGGTCATGCCGTTCCTGCAGCGATACATGGTGAAGTCCTGGCCCGCCTCCAGGCGCAGGGCGAGGTCGGTATCGCTCTCGATGCAGTTGGCGCAGCTGCGCGGGTCGACGCGGTGAAAGTCGGTGCACGCCTTCTGCCAGCGCGCCGCGGCGAGCACCTCGCCGTGCAGGTCGATGATCGCCGCGGCGATGCCGACCGCTTCGCAGTAGCCGGTGAACAGCTCCTGCAGCTGCTCGCGCCGGACCAGTTCGGCAAACTCGCGGTAGACCTCCTCGCCCGCCTCCGCGACGACCTCGGCGCCGACCGCCGGCAACTCGCTCTCCGCCGACACCGGTTCGGAGCGCTCCCGCCGCGCCGCCGCGGCCGGCGCGTCGACCTCCCGTTGCGGGTTGTCAGGGTTGTTGTTCATAACGTCGCATACCGATCTGTTTGTATTCCCGCATCGCCGTAACCGCGGGCTGTAGGAGCGGCCCCTAGGCCGCGATGGGGCGAAGTGCCCAAATTTCCGTAACTTGCGGGGGTTAACGGAAAGGGCGCCATCGCGGCCTTGGGGCCGCTCCTACAGGGGAAGGTGCCGACCGGTGTCCTCACCTCAGCCACCCTGCGCAAACCCCGCCTCCACCGCCGCCAGCGCCTCCAGCGCAGTGTCGAAATCGTACTCCTCCACCGCCGCCGCCACCGCCGCCAGCGCCTCGGCGTGGGCCGACCCGGCGAGCGGCGGGGCCAACGCCTCGATCACCTCGCTGGCGGCGGTGTCGTCGTCCTCGAGCAGCTCGCGCAGCCGCCCGAGCAGCGGCCGAATCCGTTCGCCGTCCGCCGCACCGCCCGCCGCGGACGCCGCGACAGGCTGGTCGAGCCCTTCGAGCGCGGCGATCACCGGATCGAGCTGTTCGAGCACCCCGGCGAGCCGCGCCTCGACATCCTCCGCCCCCTCCTTGCAGGCGAACTCCAACCCCTTCGCCGCCTCCTGCACCGAGCGCGCCCCGATGTTGCCCGCCACCCCCTTGAGGGTATGGGCGGCGCGCTCGGCCGCGCTGGGGTCATCCCCCTCGACCGCCGCGCGGAACTGCGCCGCGAAGTCCCGCTGACTATCCCGGAACTTGCCCAACAACCGCCGATAGAGCTTCGCGTTCCCCTGGGTCGTCGCCAGCCCTGCATCCGTATCGATCCCCACCAACGGCGGCAATCCAATCTCTTCCACACTCTCGCTGGATACCGGCGTCGACTCCCCAACCTCCCTCAACGCCTCCCCTCCGATATCCACGGAGGGCGTTATCCAGCGAGCCATGGTGGCGTACATCTCGCGGACGTTGATCGGTTTGCCGATGTGGTCGTTCATCCCCGCCGCGACCACCCGCTCGCGGTCACCGGCCATCACGTTGGCGGTCATCGCGATCACCGGCAGCCCCGCCCACTCCGGCCGCTTGCGGATCTCGCGGGTGGCGCTGTAACCGTCCATCACCGGCATCTGGCAATCCATCAACACCCCGTCGAAGCGCTCCTGTTCGAGAATCTCCAGCGCCTCGCGCCCGTTCTCCGCCACCCGCGCGGTGATCCCGCCACCGGCGAGCAGCTCCAGGGCCAACTCCTGGTTGATCTCGTTGTCCTCCACCAGCAGCACCCGCGCGCCGCGCAGCTTGGTCGCCGCCGCCAGCTCCTCCTCGGCGCGGTGACCGCCGTGGCCCACCTCGGCCACCTCGTGGCCGAACGCCTCCATGATCGCGTCGAGCAGCGCGGAGGGGGAGACCGGCTTGGCCAGCACGCCGGCGAACTGCGCGCCGTCGGCGGCGTCCAGCGCCTCCTCGCGGCCGTAGGCGGTGACCAGCAACACCGGCGGCAGCGCGCGGGAGGCCGCGGCGAGGCTGCGCTGGAGCCGCCGGGTGGTCTCGATGCCATCCATCACCGGCATCATCCAGTCGGTCACCACCAGGTCGAACGTCTCACCCTCCACCGCCTCCAGCGCCGCCGCGCCGCTCGCCACGCCGGTCACCTGGAAGTCGAAGGAGCGCAGGATCTCCACCAGGATCTCGCGGGCGGTGGCGTTGTCGTCCACCGCCAGCACCCGCAACCCCTTCAGCTCGGGCAGCTCCGGCTTGCGCCGGCCCACCTGCTCGCCGGACTGGCGACCGAAGGTGGCGGTGAAGTGGAAGGTGCTGCCGGCGCCCTCCGCGCTGTCGACGCCGATCTCGCCGCCCATCATCTCGGTGAGCCGCTTGGAGATGGTCAGGCCGAGGCCGGTACCGCCGTATTTGCGGGTGGTCGAACTGTCGGCCTGGCTGAACGAACGGAACAGCCTGGTCTGCTGCTCCGGGGTCATGCCGATGCCGGAGTCGCGCACCGCGAAGGAGAGCTTCGCCTGCACCTCGTCGACCGCCACCACCCGGGTGGTCACCACGATCTCGCCCCGGTCGGTGAACTTCACCGCGTTGTTGCCCAGGTTGACCAGGATCTGGCCGAGGCGCAGCGGGTCGCCGATCAGCGCCATCGGCACGTCGGCGGCGGTGTCGAAGAGCAGCTCGATGCCCTTCTCCTCGGCCTTCAGGCCGACCAGATTGGCGAGGTTGTCGAGCACGTCCTCGAGGCGGAAGGGGGTCGACTCCATGTCCATCTTGCCCGCCTCGATCTTGGAGAAGTCGAGGATGTCGTTGATGATGCCGAGCAGCGACTCGGCCGAGCGGCTCACCTTCTCCACGTAGTTGCGCTGCTTGGCATTGAGATCGGTCTTCAGCGCCAGGTTGGACATGCCGATGATCGCGTTCATCGGCGTGCGGATCTCGTGGGACATGTTCGCGAGGAAGTCGCTCTTCGCCCGGGTGGCCTCCTCGGCGGCGGCCTTGGCCCGCTCCAGGGCCAGATGCGCCTCGCGCTGCTCGGTGATGTCGCGGAAGGTGATCACCGCGCCGACCAGCTCCCCCTCCTTCTGCAGCGGCACGCTGGAGTACTCCACCTCGAAGGCCGAGCCGTCCTTGCGCCACAGCACCTCGTCGTCGACGTGGTGGGTCTCGCCGCGGGTGTAGGCGGCGTACATCGGGCAGCTCTCCAGCGGGTACTCGCGGCCGTCGGCGTGGGAGTGGTGAACCAGTGCGTGGACCTTGTGGCCGATCAGTTCCTCGCGGGAATAGCCGAGCAGTTGCTCCACCGCCGGGTTGACGAAGGTCAGCCGCCCCTCGCGGTCGACCCCGAAGATCCCCTCACCGGCGGCCTGGAGGAGCAGCCGGGCACGCTCCTCGGCGATGCTCAGCTCCTCCTCGGCGGTCTTGCGCGCCGCCTCGGAGCGCAGCGCGAGGATGCCGTGGGCGAGGTTGTCGGCGAGCCGGCCGAGCAGCTCCACCCGCTCCTCGTCGGTATCGCCACCGAAGGTCTCACCGTCACCGGAGTAGACCGACAGCGCGCCGAAGGCGTCGCCGTGCTGGCGCAGCGGCACCACGATCACCGAGTGGTAGCCGCGCTCCAGCGCCGCGTCGCGCCAGGTCTCCGCCATCGGGTCGGCGGCGACGTCGTCGATCACCACCGGCCGGCCGGTGCGGATCACCGTACCGCAGGGACAGTGGCCCGTCTTCACCTCGTCCCAGCTCAGCGGCAGCAGGTTGATGAAGCCCTTCTCGTAGCCGTAGCGCGCCTCCACCCCGATCGCCTTGTCGCCGCTGCGCCGCTCGTAGCCGATCCACGCCATGCGCCGGCCGTTGGCCTCCACCAGGATGCGGCACACCTCGTGGAGCAGCTGCTTCTCGGTGAGCGACTCCATCACCGCCTCGTTGATCAGCGACAGGGTGTGCAGGTCGCGGTTGGAGCGGGCGATGCGCGCCTCGTCCTCCTTGCGCGGGGTGATATCGCGCACCACCGCCACCACCAGCAGGCCGCCGTCGGTGTCGATCGGGCTGAGGCTCACCTCGGCGGGGAAGGTGCTGCCGTCGGCGCGCTGGCCACGCAGCTCCAAGGCGCGGCGGGTCAGCTCCGGGCGCGGCGCCGTCAGATAGCCGTCGCGCAAGCCGACATGGGCCGTGCGTACCCCGGCGGGTACCAGCACCTCCACCTTCTCGCCGAGCAGCGCCTCGCGGGCGTAGCCGAAGACCCGCTCCACCTGGGAGTTGACCAGCACCAGGGTGCCGCCCTGATCGACCACGATCATCGCGTCGGGGGCCGACTCCATCAGCGCGGCGAAGCGCTCCCGGGCGGCCTTGCGCTCGGTGATGTCCATCAGCGTCACCCGCGCCTCGACCACCGCCCCCGCGGCGTCGCGGATCGGCAGCGCCGAGAGGGTGGCGGTGAGCCAGCCCACGTCACCGCCGCGGCGCAGCGCCACCTCGCGGTCGACCAGCGCGACCCCGTCGATCACCTCGCCGAAGGCCTCGGCGTCATCCGGCAGCAGCTCGGCCCAGCGCAGCGTCTCGAACGCCTCGCGCGGATAGCCGGCCAGCTCGGCGAAGGCGCGGTTGTGCTTGAGAAAACCGCCGTCGGGGGCGAGCGAGGCGTAGGCCACCGGGGCGTTCTCGTAGAGGTCCCACATCCGCTCCTCGCGTTCGCGCAGCTCGGCGGTGCGCTCCTCCACCCGCTCCTCCAGCTCCGCCTTGGAGCGGCTCAGACTGCGGTGGATCGCCCGCCCCATGAGGAAGGTGACGCTGGTCAGCCCGAGCGCCAGCAGCACGGTGGCGCCGAGCACGCCGAGGGCGACGTCGCGCAGGGCGCGGTAGGTGGCGAGCACCTCGGCGCGGTCGAGCTCGGTGATCACGCCGAGGCCGAGCCGCTCGTCCCAGCGCCAGGCGCCGAGCACCGGTACCCCGCGGTAGTCGCGGTAACCCTCGATGTCGACCCCGGCGCGGCCGGCCAGCGCCTCGTCCACGGCGTGGGTCAGCGGGCGTTCGCCCGCGGCCGGCGCGTCCCCCTCGCGCAGGTCGACGCCGGGGTCGCGCAGTGCGATGTTGAGCAGGCTGAGCGCCTCCCCCTTGAGCAGGCCGAGCCCGCGCAGCTGCTGATCGAAGCGGCTGCGCGAGACCATCCGCCCGTCGCGATCGGCGAGATAGGTCTCGCCGGAGTCGCCGACCCGGCCGCTCTGGGTGATCGCGCTGAAGCCGCGGTAGGCGTCGATGCGCAGCGCCAGCGCCGCCATCACCTCGCCCTCGGCATCGCGAATCGGCGCGGCGACGAACAGCGACGCCTCCTCCACCCCGTCGGCGGAGAGGCGCGCCGCGTCGCGCAGCGGCGGGATCAGCAGGGTCTCGCCGTGGAGCACCCTGCGCAGCAGCCCGCCGCGCTGGACGGCGATCGGGTTCTGCGCACCGAGCCCGCCGTCAGCGAGGGCGGCGACACTCACCCCGGCCGGCGAGATGATGTAGAAGCCGAGATCGCCGAAGTGCCGGCGGTAGTGGGCAAAGACCTTGCGGATGGCAGCGAGCTGCGGGCTGCCGGCGAGTGCCGTAGCGCTCGGCGGCACCTTCAGCAACTGCTCGGTGGCGGCTGCCACGGCGGGCTCGTCGGAGAGCGTCGAGGCGCGCATGCGCCAGCCGTCGAGCCACACCCGGAGCGCCTCGTCGGTGGTCTCCAGCACGGTCTTCAGGGTCTCCCCGGCCTGCACCCGGATGCGTTTCTCAACCAGCGTCAGGGCGACGCTGGCGATGACGAAGACGACGCAGAGAAAAAGCACGATGCCGGCGCCGCCGAACAGCCGCGCCTGGGCCGAGCCGAGCAGCTCCGCCGGGTCGCGCCGGCGCAGCAGCCGCGCACCCCACAGCGCCACCGCGGCGAGCGCCAGTGCCACCGCGGCGATCGCCGCCCACGGCAGGCGAACCGCCTCGCCGGGCACCACCGCCTGCGCGGTGCGCAGTTGCAGATCGGCCGCCGAGATGCCGCTGGCGCGGTAGAGCGCCTGGCGCTCGTCGTCGCCGATGGCGGCGAACGCCTGGTCGAGGATCGACACCAGCTGCGGCCAGTCCTTGCGCACCCCCACCGCCAGCTCGAAGGTGTAGCCGGCCGGCGCCGCCACCTCCAGCCCGTCGATGCCGAGGCGCTTCAAATAGTGGTTGGCGGAGGCGAGATTGCCGACGAAGAGGTCGCTGGCCCCGCTCTTCAACGCCCGCAGCCCCGCCTCGAAGTCCTTCGCCGGCACCAGTTGCCCCGCCAGCCCGCGACCGCGCAGCCACTCCTCGGTGGCGTAGCCGGCGACCACCCCGATGCGCTTGCCGGCTGCCGCCTCCAGGCCGGCGATGCGCGGCTCGCCGGCGCGCTGCAACACCACCACCGGCACCGACAGGTAGGGCTTGGTGAAGGCGAGGTAGTCGCGCCGCCCGGCGGTCGGCGCGACCAGGGTGAGGAGATCCACCCGGTGCGTCTCGGCCTGCTCCACCACCTCGCCCCAGGGGCGGTCCGGCGGCGCCGTGAAGGTGACGCCGAGCTCGCGCGCCAGGCGGCGGAAGTAGTGACCGGAGACCCCCTCCAGCCGTCCCCCCTCGATCCACTCGAAGGGCGACCAGGCGCGATCGGAACCGAGGCGGATCACCGGGTGTCCGGCGAGCCAGCGCCGCTCCTCGTCGCTGAGGCGATCGAGCAGGCGCTGACCGCGGCCCTCGGCGACGCGGAACACCCGCCCCGGCCCGTTGCCGATCCAGCGCGCCTCCAGCGCCGCCAGCTCCTCCAGACCCACCCGGTCCATGCCGGCGGCGATCCGATCGAGCAGCTCGCCGCGGCCGGCCGCCACCGCGTAGTGCATCGACCGGGTGGGGAAATCCCCCGCGGTGGCGACGATCCGTCCGGCCAGCCCGCTACGGTTGAGCCGCGCCTCGAGCACCGGCTCCTCGCCGACCAGCGCATCGACGCGCCCGGCGAGCAGCGCCTCGATCGCCTCGCGATAGTGGGCGAAGGGGACGAAGTGACGACCCGGGTAGCGCGCCTCCAGGACCTTCACGTCGAACGGCTCGGGAACGCCGATGGGGCGCTCACCAAACCCCTCCAGGGTCGCCGGGGGCGTCTCGCCGGCGCGTCCGTAGAGGGTGACGCGGGTCTCGTAGAAGGGGATGGAAAAGGCGAAATCGTCGCCGAAACGCGGCTCCGGATCGAGGAGGCCGTGGACGTCCGCCTCGCCGGAGCGCAGCGCCTCGCGCGAACCGGCCCAGTCGCTCACCAGGAAGCGCACCGCCCGCCCGCTCTTCTGCGACCAGAGCCGCCAGTAGTCGGGCACCAGCCCCGCCGCCTCGCCGTGATCGTCGACCATCGAGAAGGGCGGATCATCCCGCGGCAGGGCGACGATCAGCGCCGCCTCGCCCGCCCCCGCGCCGCCGCCGGCATCGGTGGCCCAGCGCCGGCCGACGGCGCGCCGCTCCTCCTCGCCGATCCGCGCCATCCCCCGGTCGATCACCTCGAGCAGCGCCCGCTCCCCCTGGCGCACCGCCACCCGCCAGTCGCTGCGGTAGAGCAGTTGACCGTCGGAGATGCGGTAGTCGGCGAGCATGCCGCGGCGGCGCAGGTGATAGAGGCCGGTGGGGGTATCGGCAGCGAAGGCGCGCAACCGCCCCGCGGCCAGCGCGTCGAGGATCGCGTCGTAATCGGGGTAGGGGACCACCGCATCGGCCGGCAGCCGCTCCTTCAGGTAGCCCTCGACGTAGTCCCCGGCGAGCACCCCGACGCGGAACGCCGCCAGCTGGTCGAGCGACTGGATCGCCGGCAGCGAGCGGTGGACGAAGACGTGGGTATCGGTACGGCGCAGCACCGCGCCGTAGTCGAGAAAGCGGTCGCGCGCCTCGCTGTAGAAGAGCCCGGCGTGGGCCTCGGCGCGGCCGTCGCGCATCCGCTCCAGGGTGCCGCTCCAACTGTCGGGCTGCCAGTCGACGGCAATACCGCTCTTCTCCGACCAGAGGCGCCACAGGTCGATGATCATCCCCGCCGGCTCGCCGCTGTCGTTGCGGAACTGGAAGGGGACGCAGTCGACGCAGTAGGTGACCGAGATGCGCGTCGGGGGGGCATCCGCCGCCGGTGCCGGCCCAGACCACCCGACGAGCGCGAGAAGCAGCAGCGGGAGCCAAGCGAAGCGGGTCGTTGTCGTTGTTCTCATTCTTCCCTCCCCGAGCCATCCCGCCGCCGGGAAGCCCCTCATGACGGCGAACGACGGCCCCTCTCTCTCACGCCCCGTTCCGACAGCGGCCCCACTGAGGTTTTTCCCTAGTTTAGTTGAGGAGAATGACCCGAAGACAGGGCGGCGCAAAAATCACCGCCCCCTCGGCAGCGATCACTCCGCCGCCGGCAGGGTCACCCGCAGCGTGGTACCCCGCTCCTCCGAGGTGTCGAAGCGGATCGTCCCCTGCTGGGTCTCCGCCATCAGCCGCGCCGAGTACGTCCCGAGACCGGTCCCTCCCTCCTAGCCGTCGGTGGCGTATTTGTCGAAGAAGCGCTCGCGCGTCTTGCGCATGGCGTCGAAGCCGTCGACCACCAACACGCTCACCTTCTCCTTCATCGCGTCCCCTCCCGTTCGTCCAGCGGCACGGCCACCATGCTCCGCACCAATCCCTCCGAATGATAATGGAACGCGCGGAACCCGCGCGCCCGCGGGAACTCCGCCGACAGCGGTTCGAGCTGCCGCAGCACCGCTTCGCCCCGCGCCACCATCGCCACTGCCGCCCCATCAGTGTGGTTAATCGACCCCACCGCACCCACCGACCAACGCTGTGCCCGCCCTTCGCCCTCAGCCACCGCGGTCTCCTCGAAATCGCCCAGCGCAAACGCACAACGGGCACAGAGCCGCCCGGCGAGAAACTCGGCCTCGCGCTTCGCCACCGCCCCTGCCACGAGTCGGGAAAGGCAACGTCATGACGTTCGAACTCCGCATCAGTGACGACAGGGTGGTCGAACACCGCCTCGACCACCATGCCTCCCGACAGAAGGAACCGGAAAAGAGGACGAGGATCGGTCAAAAAAGTCATCTGCGCCGGAAATCGCCTGTAATGACGAACGGCATCGAAACAGGGAAGGCAACAAAAGGTGCATCGACGACGAGAGGCACACCGGCTTCTACCGACGCCACGCCGAGCTCGCACTCTACACTCTTGTGAATGAAATTGGAGAAGACACCCCATCCCCGAAGACCTGCTGGGATCGTAGAGCCAGAAACGCGGGCTGAAGTGCATGCGCCACGTCGATCTGCTACTTTGAACGCTAACCACCCCATCCGCGACCACGGTCCGGTCTGCCTACAGGCGTCCCATAAAATCAAGATATTGGCGTCTCCACTACGAAAACCGACGAAAACCACGGGAGAAAACGGGCACTTACACCCACCCCGAGACTTTCAGAAATTTCCTACAGACAATCCACAGAATCACCACGTATCATCACGAATTATACCCCATCACGGGTAGGCGGAAAAAGCCAAACGCCCATACGGGGTTGGGTTACGTCAAACGATACTCAGCAAATCGAGCAACGGAGGTATTTATGACTCGGGAGCTCTTATCGCTCGAGCAGGTGCCGGAAGAGTTCAACGAAATCTGGCGCCAGCGCAAGGGGATTTACACGGAACAAGACAACGTAAGAAAAATTACAGACCAAATGGAGCAGGAAATACGTTCATTCGACGGCGCGGAGCACGGGAAGCTCCCATCGAGTACGCGCCACCCGTTGGCGAAAAGCTTTCCATCGGACGGAACAGCAACGCTAGCGCAGATTGATATGGAATTGGCAGCGATGGCGGAAACAGGATCCGAACTCGCCGCGCAGTTGACGAAGCTGCAACAGCTTCAAACTGACGCTGACAACTTTCGAAAAGAAATCGAGCAAGAAAAGGCAAAAAAGTCGGCGAGACTGTGGTTTTGGGTCTTTGCAGCCATCCTCGTATTATTGCTATTTCTTGCATTGTGATAAGGGAAATTGTCGATGAGCATCCAACTCATAGAAAAACAACTGAAAAAGACTGAAGCATTGATCGCCGAAACACAAAATGAGATTAGACGCGTTTCGGAACGATTGAATACGAGGAAATCTGAAGCGCTTAATTTAATAACCGAATTAAGAGACAAGGAAATCAAATATTTCAACTGGCATCTGGGAGAGAACGCAGCCCAAATCATCAAACTGAACAACAGCCTTCCACCGTTCTTACTCGGCTATTGGGACGAAAAGCGGTGGCATGCGTACGACTTCGACAGCGGCGCCCCAACATCATATCTCGTGATTGGCGAACGCGAAGAATCAGAAATCAGTTCGTCTCCCGAATTCCGACTCCCCGCATACCTGCCGTTTATCGGAAAACAACGCACCGCAATCATCGAGGGCAACGCAGAAGACAGCCTCGACTTTTTTCGCGCTCTGGTGCTGCGCATTGCCACAATATTCCCGCACCAGTGTCACTTTTCGCTACTCGACCCCGCAGGCCAAGGACGCGCCTTTCCGCTGCAGAACAAACTTCCCATGGTACGCTCGAGTTCCGGGCAACTATTCCAGGACCTCGAATCCATTCTGGATGACATTGGGCGCATCATCCAAACGTATTTGGACGACAATGTGAAATCCTTCGAACAGCTTAGCGAAACCATCAGAAACAACGAACGTTTCGAATTCATCTTTGCGGCCAACTTCCCTGATGGATATGACCGGCGCTCTATCGAGGCGTTACAGAAAATCAGCCGAAACGGACCGGCGGCGGGAAAATATCTATTCATTCACAGAAACAGTGATGTCGATCTACCGCGTGACATCGCCATGGAAGGATTCTCCAACGTATTCAGCATCAATCCAGTTCGCCCATCCCAGGAAAATGGGTGGAAAACACGATTCATGAACCGCCCGGAGGCGGCGTTGCAGCAAGTGATCCTGGAAGGGTTGCTGAAGTCCAAACCTCGCGACCACGTAATCCGCTGGGAAGAAATTGCCGAAAATGACTCTTCGCTCTGGTGGCGGGGACAATCAGACAAGTTAATCAGCTGCCCTATCGGCTATTCTGGTGCCGATAGATACCTGAACGTTTGGTTTGGCACCGGAAACGAAGGTAGACCCTGTGCGCACGGACTTTTGGGAGCAATGCCAGGCTCGGGAAAGTCGAATCTATACCATGTATTGATATGTGGATTGGCGATTCGATACTCCCCTGAGGAACTTTCTCTATATTTGGTAGATGGGAAGAATGGTGTCGAATTTCAGTCCTATCGAACCCTCCCCCATGCACATGTAGTCTCATTGCACTCGTCGCCCGAGCTGTCCAGAAGCGTATTGCGCGAGCTTCTGGACGAAATGGATAGGCGCAACGACAAATTCAAACGGGCGGGAGTGGTCGACCTCACTCAATACCGAGAAGCCGGCCAGCCACTGGGTAATCTGCCGAGAATCCTGTTGGTCGCCGACGAGTACCAGGAGTTCTTTGAAGACGATCGTGACGGCATAGCATCCACATTCCTTCTTCAGCTTGCCCAACAAGGACGGAGTTCGGGCATTCATATGCTACTGGGATCGCAACGATTCAACGTCACGGGAATGCTACACCAGGCAGCCATATTTGGTAGCATTCACCTACGGATGGCAATGAAAATGAGCCAGGCTGACATCCAGGGATTAAGCGAATTCGGACGCGCGGGAAAGCAGTTGATCTCAACATGCGATTTACCTGGAAAAATCGTGTTGAACGATCAAAGCGGTGAAGACAGTGCCAACAACATCGGAAAAATTGTTTATCTGGACAAAGAAAAGCGCGACGCTCTTGTAATCCAGCTCGGCAACAAATACAGCAGTGACGTTAGTGACATTCTTCCTGAGAATCGTCGTCCGACAATCGTTTTTGACGGCGCTGAACAACCTAACTTCACTCTCAATCCCCAGGTACGTCAACTCTGCTCCAGACTACACCGTCCGACGTCGGACCAATGGCAGGAGGTCGCCAAGCGGTCAATGGCGGAAAATGGGCTCGAGGTGGACGACTGGTTTTCGGGTGAGGCGCCGATTGCACTGTGGCTAGGCCAAGAATTCAACATCCACGGCCACGCCCGATTGATCCTCCGGCGACGCCCCATGGAAAACGTTATTATCGCGGGAGAATCGAAGCCGGCCCACTATGGCATGATTGCCAGCATTTTATTTTCGATTGCGTTGAATCTGAACAAATCCAATTATCGCCTTTACGTGGTTGATAGAAGCACACCCAGCACGCCATGGCATGAAACCATTGAAAAGATCATAAATGGCCTGACAGCCAGCGGATCGATCAATAGTCAATTTTCTCGTGATACCGGGCAGGCAGCACTCTTTCTCGACCAACTCATTGACGAGTTGGATAAGCGCAAGCAATTGCCCGAACATGAACTTATCGATCAACCGACACTGTTTATGGTATTAACGGACGCCGATAGCTGGCAGGCCTTGAACAAAGTGGCCGGTCAGTATGGGACACAACAGCTATCCCCCGCCGGGGAGAAGCTTTCCCGACTCTGTAGCGAAGGACCTGTTCGCGGCATTCATCTGATCACTACCGTCGGATCTGCGACAATGATCGATCATCTGTTCGATCGTGGTAAATTCGAGCAGACGTTCAAACATCGTATTGCCCTACAGATGTCGGAGGACGATTCCTTCTTCTTCTTAAAAGGAAGGGACGCATCTACGCTTCAAGCCAAAGGATCCTCCCCGCTCGTCGCATCCTACGTCGACTTGCTCGGCGGAAAAAAAGCCCGCTTCAAGCCCTACGTCAGCAACCCGCAGATCCCGTTGGACGAACAACTTAAGGATATTTCGAGCACCCTCTCCTCCTGGGAGTTGGCGAACGTGCAACCCTAACCTCTTACGCGGGCACTCGGAAATTCATCAAATCACGACTACAGGTAAGGTGAACTATGAGCAATATGGACGAAGCGCTAGAGCGACTCCAAGCCTTTGAGCGAGTTCTGGATCAGTTCAATCAAGAGCTCAGAAGCTCGGTAGATGATCTTCAACAGTCGCACGCCAATGTAAGCCCGTATTGGAACGACACGATGGGGCGGGAATACTACAGCCGATGGTCTCCCCTGGAGCAGACCATGCGCCAGTACTACGACGTAATCGTTCCTAACTACGTCGAGGTAATGCAGAAAAAAATTCACGCCATTCGCGCTTTCCTTCATGGATAACCTTTAGGAGTAATATGGATGCTCGACGAAAGCAAACTTAGACAAGGGCTCGAGGTATATCGTCAGACCCTGATTGATCATCGCTACCGCTTGACCGTAAACTTCGAAGAGGTAACCAGATATTTCTTTTCATTGCAACAGACTCTAGGCGGCCAGTCGGCCGAGAACTTCAACCAGTCATTTGAGAGAACCGCCCAATGGTTCCACTCATATCTCGACGAAACGGGTCAGTTGTTGACATTTCTGACGGAGCGATTGGAAAAACTCATAGAGTCGGACAATATCCGTGTCTCCGATTGACCCCGCCATCCTGCTTCGCGTGATGGAGCAGCTGGGGCGTGAACTGGAATTGTGGTCACGGCGTCAACGAGAATATATGAACGACTTAGACGCGCATCAACGTCAGGCGGAGGAGGTTGCTGACCGGACGATGCAAAAAGCCTCAACCGCGATGAACTTGGCGTTAGAGGACCTCGAGAGAGCCGACAAGCAACTGACTCAGGCTAGCGACATACTCGGCAGATCCGAGGAGGCGATCAACGCATCGACCGATCTTCACGCACGTTCTAAACAGGAGAGTGTTCGAGCGGAGGGAAAATTGGCGTTCTGGCAGTCTGAACTACAATCCGCACGCCATTGGCTCCAGCAAGCCATTCGCCGGGACGAACTCGCGCAGGCCCGGGTCAGCGAAGCGCAACTGAATCTTCTCCGAGCGGAAGATGGGCTCCGGCACGCGGAAAACACACTGGAATGGGCCCGATGCCAAAAGGAACCGGCCGGGCGTGATCGCAATGGCAATGTGATATATCGCCCTATCGATACGGCCCCTTATCAAGCGGAAGTAGATAGAGCCCAAAGCAAAGTGAACGCTTGTCACGACCTTCTCCGGATCGCGCAAGAGGAGTTAGCTGCTGCGAAGCAAGACAGGAGGAGAGCCGAAGCGCGAGTTGCCGAATGTACTCAAGCGGTAACGACATGCCAAACAGCCCATGAACAAGCGTGTCAAGCAGTTCTCTCCTCCCACGAAGCCCTTGCAGCTGCAGAACGTGGATACGAAGAAGCTTTTCGAGGAGTTCGCTTGAGCGAGGAAGCAGTAGCGCGGGCGAGAGAAGAGATCTCGATTGCGGAGGACATGCAACAGCTGGCCATCCAGTCAAGCAATTTCGCTTATCAAGCGAGAACCCAACTTATATACGCAGACCAGCATACCGAAATTGCCGTTGGCTTAGTAGCTGATTGTATTCGCAATATCAATGAGCGATCTAATCACTTGCGCACGGCGAATCAAATGGAAACTTACAGCTTCTGACAAATCCGATGAAAGAATCCATCTGGCTTAAAAATCAACTTGAGCATATCACCGAAATTCGTTGGTTGGTTGAACGCTACAACACCCATATACAAAATCTCCAGCAGGAGACTCTGTTGGTTTGGCACGACACTGCATCAAAGAACGTACGCCAACGTTATCTTTCACCACACACTGAAGAGTCAATTCAACTCAACCATGCACTGAAAGAACATACTCAACGAATATCCGAACAATCGGTCACTCTGGACAAATTCGACGACGATTCGAGCACCGTTAATATGCTGTCAGAGGAAATTGAGATCCGACGCGCTAGAAGCCAAACTGAGGTTGCGAGCTCCGCGATTTCACTCTCATTGTGCACCGATAGATCTCAGGAAACACTGGGATTGCTTGCCAATGTCAGTCGCTTGTTGGACGGGCTTTAGACTACATTTTCCATAAACCCTCGAATCCCATGAGACCAACCACCCCGCGATTTCACAATCAGGAACTCCCGGCAGCCGGCGCGCTCACTTTCTTCTTCATCACCCCTCCCCCGGTTCTCCCAGCGGTACGGAGACCAGCGTCCGCACCATCCCCTCCGAATAATAATGGAACGCACGGAACTCGCGCCCCCGCGGGAACTCCGCCGACAGCGGCTCGAGCAGCCGCAGCACCGCCTCCTCTTCCGCCAACGCGCACAGCTCCGCCGCCTGGAAATCGAAGAAGCGACCCACCCGCGGGTAGAGCGCCTTGAACAGGCTCTCCTTGAGGGAGAAGATGGTGGTGAAAAAACGCTCCGCCGACCAACCCGGCAGCGCGGGCGGAAACCGCCGATCCCCCACGGTGAGGATCATCGCCGCCACCTCGTCGGCGGTCTGCGGTGGGACGACCCGCTCGTAATCGATACCCAGCCCGGCGAACGCATCGCCCCGCGCCACCACCGCCGCCGCCACCCCCTCGGTGTGGGTGATCGACCCCACCGCGCCCGCCGGCCAACGCGGTGCCCGCCCCTCGCCCACCGCGACCGCGGTCTCCTCGAAACCGCTCAGCACCAGCGCACGACGGGCACAGAGCCGCCCGGCGAGGAACTCGGCCTTGCGCTTCGCCACCGCCCCGGCCACCGAGTCGGGCAGGGCGACGCTGTGACGCTTGAACTCGGCATCGCTGAATGCGTGCCGGTCGAACGCCGCCTCTACCACCACAACCCCATCAAGCTGCGGGAATCGAAGAACGGGACGAAGATCGATCAGGAAACTCATTCGCTCGACATTCACAGGACCATGGACGGCCGCCTCCCGGGCGACGAAAAGCGGGTAGGGTGTGCCGACGACAGGAGGCGCACCGGCCTCTGCCGGCACACTCTACACCCATGTGCAGGAATCGAAGATAGACCAACTTGACCAATTGAACAGCGGGCACTACCGTCGATGGTATCGAATCCGGAGTCCCTTCCCATGACCCAGACCGTCAACCTCTACGAGGCGAAGACCCACCTCTCCCATCTGGTGGAACAGGCTGCGCAGGGTGAGGAGATCATCATCGCCAAGGCGGGCAAACCGAAGGCACGGCTGGTCCCGATCAACGAACCCGGGACGCCGCGGGAGGCGGGTCCGTGGGCCGGTCAGGTGTGGATCGCCGACGACTTCGACGCCCCGCTCCCCGAAGACCTGCTGGAGTCCTTCGAAGGGAGCTTCGATTGAAGCTCCTGCTCGACACCCACGCCCTGCTCTGGTGGCTCGCCGAACCGCAACGTCTACCGCCACCGGTCGTCGACGCCATCAGCGATCCCGCCAATACGGTCCACGTCAGCGTCGCCACCGCCTGGGAGTGCGCGATCAAGCAATCCCTGGGCAAACTACGCCTCCCCGCCCCCATCTCCAGCGCCGTTGAACAGTGCGGCTTCACCCCGCTGGAGATCCGCATGAGCCACGTCGAGCGGTTCGCCCGACTCCCCCACCACCATCGCGCCCCCTTCGACTGGCTACTTGCGGCGCAGGCCCTGGAAGAGGCGCTGGTTCTGGTCACCCACGATGGGAAACTCCGTGACTACCCCATCCCCATCCTCTGGTCGTGAACGGACTCGAATTCCGCTCGGATACGCCCGTCTCCGCCATTTTCCAACATCGCACCAGTGGTCCATGCCCGGAACGCAAACGGCCCGCCGTATTCCGGCGGGCCGTTCCACTCCCGTCTATTCGGCCCTAGGAGCCTGTCAGACTATGGATGAATCGGCCGCGAAAGCGGGACGACGGCCCTGCCCTTTTCCGAAAATTTTCGTCAAATAGTTCGCTATTCTCCTCAAATTTTCGAAAAATTGGCGCCGTCCTCCCACTCCCGCGGCTCGATCCCCCATAGTCCGACAGGCTCCTAGTAATTCTCAGCCGACGTTCCGTCATCCGATGAGGTGCCATCGTCCGACGGGGTCCCGCCATCGGGAGGAGTCCCACCGTCGGGAGGGGTCCCACCGTCGGGAGGGGTCCCGCCATCGGGAGGAGTCCCACCGTCGGGAGGGGTCCCACCGTCGGGAGGGGTCCCGCCATCGGGAGGAGTCCCACCGTCGGGAGGGGGCCCACCGTCGGGAGGGGTCCCGCCATCGGGAGGAGTCCCACCGTCGGGAGGTGTCTGACCATCCGAAGGCATCCCGCCGTCCGCCGGCATCTGGCCATCCGGCGACATGCCGCTGCCGGGGCCGATCGCGTCGCCGGGCGCCGGCGGCTGGAAGTTGCCGGTGTCGCTGTTGAAGCCCTGACCGGTCATCGGGTCAAAGGGTTCGCCGGTGGAGGGGTCGATGGGGAAGCCGGTCTCGGGATCGGTTTCGAGCTGCCCGGCGCCGGTGGGCCCGCCCTGGCCGCGCTGACCGGGGATGAAGGTCTCGCCGGTCTCCGGATCGATCGGCAGGCCGCTGTCCGGATCGAACTCCAGCGCCTGGCCGTTGCCGTTCCGGGGCCCGCCGGTGGTGGGATCGATCTGGAAGCCGTCGCCGACGATCGGCGGTGCATCGACCACCGTGCCGTCGCTCAGGGTGAAGGTGCCGTCGCTGTTTTCGGTCGCGCCGAGGAACTCCGGGTCCTGGCCGGGGAAGGCGTCGGTGAAGGTCGGCGGCTGCGGCAGGGTGATCGAGCCGTCCTCGTTCTCGACGGCGCCGGGGGGCAGCTGCATTCCTTCGGGCACGTCGCCGGCCTGGATGGTGATCGTCCCGTCCTCGTTCTCGGTGAACGGGATGTCCGGCGGCAGTCCCTGGTGCCCGCCGGAGCCCTGACCGTCGGTGGGGACGTACATCGAGCCGTCGGGGAAGGTGACGGTGCCGTCCTCGCCCACCTGGACCTCGGGGTTGGCGCCCGCCGGGGGCACGCCGATCTCGCCGGTGAAGCCGAAGTAGGGCTGGAACTGCTGGCCGCCGATGGTGACCGAGCCGTCCTCCCCGACCTCGACGCCGTCGACACCCAACCCCTCCAGGAAGCTGGAGACGTTCAGCGGCGGGATGTTGTCCTGGTTGACGTTCACGTTCCCCGGGGCGACGAAGCCGGCGGGCAGCGCGACGTTGGAGGGGATCTCGGCGCCGTCCGGCGGGGTGAAGTCCTGCGGGAAGCTGGGGTAGGAGAGGCCGTCCTGCTCCACCGGCACGTACATCACCGAATTGCCACCCTGACCGCCGAAAGTGACGCTGCCGTCGGGATTGGCGGAGAAGTCGCCGCCGATCGACGACTGGTCCGCGTTCGGATCGGGCAGCACCGGGTAGAAGCGCTGCGACGAGTCGGGGGTCTCGACGGTCACCGAGCCGTCGTTGCCGAAGCGGAAGTTGAGACCCGAGTCGCCGCCGCCCAACCCGTTCAGGGTCTCCTGGACGTTGCCCGGCACCCCGTTCATCTCCACCGCCAGGCTGGCGGTGGAGAAGAGGATCGACGCAATCACCACACTCAGTTTGGTTCGTTTCATGTCTATCTCCCAATCGGCGTATCGCCGTTCAAGTAACTCTGTAGGATCAGGCCGAGGAGCGGTCACCACCCGTTGGCGATTCACCCACGGGGCGGACCGCCCCGAACCTCCTGTACCTGTCACGTTCGTCCGCGAAACCTTCGCGGGTGGCGTGCTCTCGACGGGCGGCGCGAGCGGGACCTTCAACTGCAGCGTCCCCCGGGGAAGCCCCGCGATGTGGCGACCCTTCACCTCACCGCCTCCCGTTCATCTCTCCACCCGTCAATGCGCGAGATAGGCAAAGCAATTCCTTTGCCAACTTTTTTGTAATTGATTTAAAAGGTTTTTTTAAAAAACAACCACCCAGCCATAAGCGCCATATAGGCGATATAAGGGATCGCCCATAGTGGCTTATAGATCTCGGCGATGAGGAACGGCGGGCGGCGATCCGAAATAGCGCCGCGGCGGTGCGTCCACCACCATTCCACCGTGAAATCCGGTCCGCCCCATACCGGGCGAACCACGCATCGGGCGCCAGGCGTGACGTCGAAGGTCACCTCGTTCGTCACTATGATAAGGGGGACAGCGGCAAGAACACGCTGGCCGTCTGCCGCATGCCAGCGCAGATGGAGGTGGACGGTTTTCGTCCGCTGGAAGTGGAACTGGCGGCGCGAGTCGCCTATAGTGAGGCCGCGTTGGCCGGCAAGACGCCGGGCTGGTATCAGCCCAACGGCGCGGCGGCGGCCGACATCGTCCAATTCGCCAAGGAGGCCGACGACCTGTTGTCGGAAAATGGATTGTGAGCAAACGACTTCCCAAACTACGCCGCACCCACCGACCGGGCGAGGCGAAGACCGAAGAGGCGCCGACGCCGGTAACCGAACCGGCCCCCCCGGCGGTGAAGAAGCAGCGCGCCACGCCGCGCAAGCCGGCGGCCCCGACCGAGGCGGCCGCCGAATCGACCCAACCACCCGCGGCGGTCGCGACGGCCACCGCCCCGTCCGAGACGACGGCACCAACCACCAATAAAGGGGATGAAACCGTGACCGCTACCACCGAAACCGTTGAACCCGTAGAGACTGTCGAGACCGTGACCCAGGCCGCGCCCGCCGGCATGACGCCGCTGATGCGCCGCCACGAGGCCAACATGATCGTTTCCAAGTACGCCGCCTGGTCCTCCGCCTTCGGCCTGGTGCCGGTGCCGATCGCCGACGTGGTGGGCATCTCCGGCACCCAGGTGGGGATGGTGGCGAGCCTCTCCAAGCTCTACGGCGTGCCCTTCTCGCAGAGCTGGATCCGCACCCTCCTCAGTGCCATCATCGGCGGCGCGGCGCCGTGGGCGGTGACCGCGGGCGTGGTCACCAGCTTCTTCAAATCGATGCCCGGCGTCGGCCTGGCGGTGGGTCTGGCCGGCATGGCGGGGCTCTCCAACCTGGCCACCCGCACCATCGGCAACCTCTTCATCGAGCACTTCGAGGCGGGCGGCAACCTGCACAACGTCGACACCGCGCAGATGAGCCAGACCTTCCAGGAGGAGATGAAGAAGGGCGCCGCCGCCAAGGCCGCCTGATTCAGCGCACCGTTCGAACGCGAAAGGGCCGCGACGGGGACGTCGCGGCCCTTTTCGTTTACCGAACGGAGCGTTGGATCCCGCCCGGCTGGCCCGGCAGTTCCAGCCGGTAACCGAAACCCCTCAGGGTGGTGATCGTCACCCCCTCCGCCTCGTCGAGACGCAACTTCTTGCGCAATCGGCTGACATGGGCATCGACCGTCCGCGTATCGACCGTGGCGCTGCGCCCCCAGACCTCCTCCAGCAGCCGATCCCGGGAAAGCAGTTCGTTCGGATGCCTGAACAGGTAACACGCCAACGCGTACTCCATGGCAGTCAATTTCAGAGGCTCGCCCGCGAAACGGATCTCGCAGTCCTTCTCATCGATCTGGAACTCCGCGAAATCGAGAACGCTGAACGCCTCCGGGCTGCTCCTGCGCAGAACCGAGCCGATACGCGCCATGAGTTCCGCAATACGCAGCGGCTTCACCACGTAGTCGTCGGCCCCGAGCTCCAGTGCATGGACGATCTGCCGCTCGTCGCCGTTGGCGCTTTCGATCAGGATCGGCGTCTTCAACGCCAGCTCTTCGCGCACCAGTCGAATGATGCGGTCCGCCTCACCATCCGGCAGGGACCAATCGAGAATCAGCAGGTCGAAGGCGTCGTCCCGCAACGCCGCGACCATCTCCACCACCGTGGTGAAGCGCCGGCTGTCCCAACCGGCCCGGGTCAGTGTCACCGCGATCAATTCGGCGACGATCGGATTGTCCTCCAGGATGGCGATTCGCACGTTTTCAGTTCCCTTGAGCGGACGAGGTATCGAGCGTGCGGCCGGCGACACATTCCACAAAAACAACAGGGAATCGCCTTCACGCATTTACAAAGAATTTACAGAAGAAACGCGCCCGCGGTATATGGTTTAAGAATGTTTCAGAGAGCCTCGTTCCCCGTCTCTCCACCGCGCGACCCGAGCGAAACGGAATATACAAAAACCGGGGAACAAACAGCCGTCCACCGTCGTACGGCAACGGTGCCGCGTTCCTTCGAACAACTGCACCAAGCGTAGTCGAAAACGAACAGGACATCGGTCGTGCGGGAAATCGGTCGTCAGCAGGAAGAGCGCCAGGAAATATCGTAGGGTGGCCCGCTCTCCAGACGGACGTCAGACACAACGAAACGGAAAACAATCCACATTCCGATGCCGAAGATCCTCCGGAAACTCGATACTCTCCCTCCCCTCTACACCGGTCTCCTGATGTGGGTGACCCTGGTCGTCCCGATGTCCGCCGGCTTCTGGTTTCACCACGAGAAAGCCAGCCGGGAGATGGACGAGGCGATGGATCTGCGCCTGATCGCCGCCCTGCACGAGGGGCTCGCCGTCTTCCGCCACCGTCTGCATCATGTGGAACGCGACCTCCTCTTCGCGCGGGACAACCCGGTTCTCGCACGCCTGCTGGAGACCGGCTCGCCCGCGGACCGGGCCGCCCTGGACGGGCTGTTCAATAGCCTGATGAGGACACGCAGGGAAGTGCTTTATCAGCTCCGCTATCTCGATGAGAACGGAAGGGAGGTGGTCCGCATCGACAACCGTCCGGACGGCACCCGCACCATCCCGACCGCAGACCTGCAAGACAAGTCCGGCCGCTACTATTTCCGCAATCTGCTGACGCTGACCGACGACGAGATATATATCTCTCCGCTGGACCTCAATATGGAACACGGCCGGATCGAACAACCGTTTCAACCAACCATTCGTTTCGCCGGTCGGATACGTAGCGACGACGGTTCGTTCAAGGGGGGGGTGGTGATCAACTACCACGGCAATGAACTGATCAGACGTTTGAAAGATATCGGCAGACAGCACGACATCAACCTGTGGCTGACCAACCAGGACGGCGCATGGATCATCGGTCCCGACCCGGAGCTGGAATGGGGCTTCATGTATCCCGATCGTAAAATCGCCACCCTGGGAGATCGCTACCCGAGCGCATGGAATGCAGCGAAACAAACGACCGACTCCGATACCGTCGAAGTCCGCGAAAACGGCGACATCCTGGCCATCAACCGCCTCACACCCGCCACCGAAGCAAGCGGAGTTCGGCTGGTCAACCCCGGCCTGAAGTGGTATCTGATCGTGGAGATTCCCGCAGCCCGAGTGAACGAGTTGAAGAGCGGAATTGCCAACCGCTATTCGACATCGGTCGTCTTCCTGGCCGCTCTTTTCGCCCTGTTCAGCTTCAGTTTCACCACCCTCGCCCATCGCCGCCGCACGGCCATGGCCAGCCTCGCCCGGCGTGAAAGCCAGTTCCACGCGCTGCTCGAATCCTCCCCCGACGCCACCATCGTCACCGACGCCGACGGGCACATCATGGTCGTCAACAAGCAGGTCGAGACGCTGTTCGGCTACACCCGCGACGAGATCCTCGGCAAGCGCGTCGAGACGCTGATCCCCGAACGGTACCGCACCGACCACGTCGCCCACCGCGGCGGCTATCTGAACCACCCCCGTCCCCGTCAGATGGGCCAGGGGGAGCTCTTCGCGCGCCGTGCGGACGGCGGCGAGTTTCCCGTCTCGGTCGCGCTGAATTCCGTCGTCACCAACGACGAACGTCAACTGATCGCGGTCATCCGCGACGTGACCGAAGCCCACCAACACGCCGCCGCCCTCGAGAGCGCCCTGGCGGAAGCGGACCACAGCAACCGGCAACTGGAGGCCAGCACCCGGGAACTCGAATCCTTCTCCTACTCGGTATCCCACGACCTCCGCGCGCCGCTGCGTTCGGTGGACGGCTTCGGAAAACTCCTGTTGAAGCACCACGCGGACAAGCTCAACGAAGAGGGGCGCGACCTGCTCGATCGAATGCGGGCAGCCGCACAGCGCATGAGCGTGCTGATCGACGAGATGCTGCTGCTGTCGCGCATCAC
Organism: Endothiovibrio diazotrophicus; assembly: GCF_054657215.1. Classification (NCBI taxonomy): domain Bacteria; kingdom Pseudomonadati; phylum Pseudomonadota; class Gammaproteobacteria; order Chromatiales; family Thioalkalispiraceae; genus Endothiovibrio; species Endothiovibrio diazotrophicus. The sequence goes on along the minus strand of NZ_BAAHXB010000045.1, from coordinate 6,530 downwards.
CCGCTCCGAGGTGAGTCGGCAGCCTGTCGACCTGAGCGCGATGGCCGGCGAAACGGTGGCCAGGCTTAGAGAGGCGTCACCGGAGCGGGAGGTGGACGTGGTGATCGAGCCCGGCCTGGAGATCGAGGCCGACCCCCGGCTGCTGGGCATCGCGCTGGAGAACCTGATCGGCAACGCCTGGAAATTCACCGCCAACACCCCCGGGGCACGGATCGAATTCGGTCGTGAGCCGCGCGACGGAACGCCCGAGTTCTATGTCCGTGACAACGGCGCGGGCTTCGACATGGACTACGCCGACAAGCTCTTCATCGCCTTCCAGCGCCTTCACACGCCCGCGGAGTTCCCCGGCTCGGGCATCGGACTCGCCACGGTCATGCGGGTCATCAGCAAGCACGGCGGTACCGTGCGCGCCGAAGGCGCCGTCGGCCAAGGGGCGAGTTTCTGGTTCACGGTTGATCCTTGAGGCCCGCGACGGAACGCGATCGCCGGCCGCCACGCAACGTACATGTGATGGAGACCACGATGACCACCAGCACCACCATCCTCCTCGTCGAAGACGACCCCGACGATGCCCTGCTCACCCTGCACGCCCTGAAAGAGGCCAACATCTGCAACCACGTTGATCACGTGGCGGACGGGAGCGAGGCGCTCGCCTACCTGTTCCGGCAGGGGCGCTACGCGGACCGTGACCCCGACGAACGGCCGGCGCTGATCCTCCTCGACCTCAACATGCCCAAGGTGGGCGGCCTGGAAGTCCTCAAACGGATCCGCGCCGATCCGTCCACCCGGCGACTCCCGGTGGTGATCCTCACCACCTCGAACGAGGACCGGGACCTCTTGGAGAGCTACGACCTCGGCGCGAACAGCTACGTGCGCAAACCCGTGGACTTCGACCAGTTCACCGAAGCGGCGCGCGGACTCGGGATGTACTGGATGCTGCTCAACGAAACCGCGCCGTCGAACTGAGTACCCGCCACCATGGACGCCGCCGCATCTCCCCCCCTCCGCCTGCTGCTCATCGAGGACTCCGCTGACGATGAGATGATCCTGATTTACTCTCTGCTCGACGCGGGCTTCTCGGTGGAGCACCGCCGGGTTCAGAATGAGGCCGAACTGCGCGATGCGTTGAACGAGGGCAACTGGCAGGCGGTGTTCTCCGACCACTGCCTGCCGGGATTCGACGGTTTCAAGGCGCTGAAGATCGTGCGCGAGTGGAGCGAACACGTCCCCTTCTTTCTGGTTTCGGGGACCGTCCAGGACGATGTCGGCGCACGGGCCATGGAGCAGGGCGCCAACGACTACCTGCTCAAGGACAACCTCGCCCGGCTGGGCCCGGCGCTGGCGCGGGAGCTGGAGGAGGCGAACAACCGCCGCAACGAAAGGATCACCACCGCCCAGTACAAGAACATCCTCGACAACGCCACCGACGCCATCGTATCGATCGACCCCGACTCCCGCATCGTCCTGTTCAACCGCGGTGCGGAGAAGACGTTCGGTTACACCGCCGACGAGGTGCTGGGCGCCGATCTCAACCTCCTGCTGCCGATGCGCTTCGCCGCCGTGCATCAGCGTTATGTGGACGCGGTAGCCGATGGCGGCTCCGTATGCAGAGCGGCGCGCGACCGACAGGCGATCGATTTCGTGGGAAGACGCAAGGACGGCGGCGAGTTCCCCGCGGAGATCAACATCTCCCGGACCGTCACCGAAGGCGGCACCACGTTCACCGCCATCGTTCGCGACGTGTCGGAACGCAAGGCGCTCGAACGGAAACTCAAGCGCCACAACGAGGCGCTGGAGAGCCGCGTGGCGGAACGCACCGCAGAACTCGAGCAGGCCCGCCAGGAGGCGCAGCATCTGGCGCAGACCAAGAGCGAATTCCTCGCCAACATGAGCCACGAGATCCGCACGCCGATGAATGCGGTGCTCGGCCTCGCCTACATGCTGAAACAGATCGATCTGCCGGACGCCGCGGCCGATCTCGCCCGCAAGATCTACACCTCGGGGGAGTCGCTGCTGGCCATCCTCAACGACATCCTCGACCTGTCCAAGCTGGAGGCGGGCAAGCTGCAGATCGACAAGGAACCCTTCCATCTCGCCGACGTGCTGGACAACCTGTCGACCATCATGATGACCGCCGCAACCGGCAAGGGGCTGGACCTGATCATCACCCCGCCGCCGTTCGACTCCGGTCTCCTGGTGGGCGACGCGCTGCGCATCGGCCAAGTATTGGTCAACCTGACCAGCAACGCGATCAAGTTCACCGACTCCGGCTTCGTCGAGGTCAAGATCGAGTTGCTCGAGAAGCGCAACGGGAACGCCAGATTGCGCTTCTCCGTGCTGGACACCGGGATCGGCCTGGACCACGAGGCCCAGGGGCGCATATTCAACGCCTTCACCCAGGCGGACGCCACCACCACCCGCCGCTTCGGGGGAACCGGACTGGGGCTCGCCATCACCCGTCACCTGGTATCGCTGATGGGCGGCGAGCTCTCCGTCTCCAGCAAGCCGGGACAAGGGAGCACGTTCCACTTCTCCATCGAGCTGCCCTGCCAGGAGGACCCGTCCCGCCTGGTGAAGGAGACGCCGGATCGCAAGGTGCTGGTGGTGGACGACAGCCCGGTCAGCCTGCACGGTCTGGGCGCCACCATCCGCTCCATCGGCTGGAACGCGGAACTCTTCGGCGGCGGCCGCGACCTCGTCGAGCGCATCCTGTGCGACGATTCGCTGCAGACCTCGCGGACCGTCCTGCTCATCGACTGGTTGATGCCCGACATGGACGGTCTGGAGGTCGTGCTCGCCCTGACCGATCTGCTGCCCCGCCCCCGCCTGCCGATCCTGTTCATGATCACCGCCCACGGCGTGGAGGAGATCCGTTCCCTGCCGGGTTCGGAACGGGTCGACGCCATCCTCAGCAAGCCGCTGGGACCGTCGGCGCTCCACAACGCGGTGCGCAGCGCGCAGAAAAGACGCCTCGACCGCACCATCGCCCACCCGCCGCCGCCCACCGGTCCGGCACGACTGAGCGGTCTGCGGATGCTGATCGTCGATGACAGCGAGATCAACCGCGAGGTGGCCGAACTCATCTTCCGCAACGAGGGCGCCGAGATCCACACCGCGGCGGACGGACAGAGCGCCATCGACTGGCTGCGCCGGCACCCGACGACGGCCGACCTGGTGTTGATGGACGTGCATATGCCGGTGATGGACGGGCTGGAGGCGACCCGCCGTATCCGCAATATCCCGCAACTGGCCGGGTTACCGATCGTCGCCATCACCGCAGGCGCCCTGAAGGAGCAACAGGAGAGCGCCCTCGCCGCGGGAATGTCCGACTTCATCCCCAAGCCCTTCGTGGTCGATAGCGCGGTATCGCAGATCCGCTCGCTCATCGGAAGGGATCCCCTGGAGCGTCCCGCCACGCAGGGGACCCCGCCGCCACCGTCCCCGTCCCCGACGCCGACGCCGACGCCGACGCCGGACAGTGGCCGCATGCTGAACGAAGCGTTCGGACTCGCCGTCTTCAAGTCGGGCGACACCTACCACCGTTACCTGCACCTGTTTCTCGAACAGTACCGCCCATCGGCCGGCGTGCTGGACGAGCCCGCCGCAGAAGACGGGCCGCTCGGCGAACTGATCCACAAGCTGCGCGGCTCCGCCGCCAATCTCGGCCTCGAAAGGCTGGCCTCCGCGGCCGGTGCGGCCGATGCCGCCATCAAACAGGGCGCGTGCCGGGAGGCGGAGCTGGAGATGCTGCGCAACGAATTCGCCGCCACCTGTCAGGCCATCGACGCCTACCTCCCGGCGCGGGACGACGAGGAGAAGGCCCCGCGCGCGGAAGAAGCCGACCGCGAGGCGATCGCCCCGCTGATCGCCGAGGCGCTGGCCGGCGTCGCCGCGCACGACCCGTCGGCGGTGGAGCCGCCGCTCGATCGACTCTCCCGCCACCTGCCGAGCGGCCGCCTGGCATCGATCGAAAAGGCCCTGGCGCGGTTTCGCTTCTCCGAGGTGAAGGAGGGGATCCGCGAGCTGGCCGCCGAGCTCGACATCCCGCTGGAGGAGTAGGCATGCCCACCGGCCCGATCCTGATAGTCGACGACGAACCCCACAATCTCGCCGCCCTGCGCCACATGCTCGAAGGCACCTACCGCCTGACGTTCGCCACCGGAGGCATCGAGGCCATCGAGGTGGCCGCCCGGGTAAAACCCAGCCTGATCCTGCTGGACATCCAGATGCCGGACATGGACGGCTACCAGGTCTGCACCCATCTCAAGCGCCATCCGGCGACCGAGCACATACCGGTCATCTTCGTCACCAGCCTCACCGAGGTGGGCGAAGAGGCCGAGGGCTTCGCCGCGGGGGCGGTGGACTACATCACCAAGCCGCTCTCCCCGCCCATCGTGCAGGCCCGGGTGCGCAACCACCTGTCGCTGGTGAAGGCCAGCCGACTGGAGCGGAGCTACCACGACGCCCTCAGCATGCTGGGCACCGCCGGTCACTACAACGATACCGACACCGGGGTCCACATCTGGCGTATGGCGGCCTACACCCGGGCGTTGGCCGCCGCGAGCGGCTGGCCCGAAGAGGCGTGCCGCACCCTGGAAGCCGCGGCCCCGATGCACGACACCGGCAAGATCGGCATCCCCGGTGCCATCCTGCGCAAGCCCGGCAAGCTGGATGCCGACGAATGGACGTTGATGAAGAGCCATACCACCATCGGCTACGACATCCTCAGTCAAAGCGATGCACCGGTATTCAAGATCGCCGCCGAAGTGGCGCTGCGTCACCACGAGAAATGGGACGGCAGCGGCTACCCCAGCGGTCTCTCCGGCAAGGCGATCCCGGAGTGCGCGCGCATCGTCGCCATCGCCGACGTCTTCGACGCCCTCACCATGAAGCGTCCCTACAAGGAGGCGTGGCCGATCGAGCGAACCATGGCGACGATGGCCGAGGGCGCCGCCAGCCATTTCGATCCGCGGCTGCTGGCGGCATTTCAATCCATCCTTCCCGAGATTCTCGGGATCAAGGCGCAGTGGGACGCGAAAGAGGCGTTCTGAGAGAGGAGAACGGAAATGATGAATGAGACTTTCGAGCACCGCGTCATGATCGTCGATGACGACATCATCTCCAGCGGCCCGCTGGAGATCACGTTGCAAGACACCTTCGAGGTGGTCAACGTGGCGTCCGGCGAGGCGGCGCTCGCCCGGATGGCCGATTTCCGCCCCGAGGTGGTGCTGCTCGATATCAACATGCCCGGCCTGGACGGCTACGAGACCTGCCGTCGTCTGCGGGCGATGGAGATCTGGGTCTCGCCGGAGGAGCAGCCGGCGGTCATCTTCGTCTCCTCCCACGACACCCTGGAGGAGCGCCTGCAGGCCTACGACTGCGGCGGCGACGACTTCGTCACCAAACCCGGCGCGGCGGAGGAGGTCGTCCGCAAGGTGCAGTCGATGGTCAAGCTGGTCTCCGACCGCAAGCGGCTGCAGACGGAGAAGGACTCCGTGCAGCAGCTCGCCATGGGATTCCTCGCCAACATGGGGGAGAGCGGCACCTCGCTCCACTACATGCGCAACAGCCTGAGCTGCAAGGACATGGAGGCGCTGGCGGCGCTGACCATCGCGGCGGCCGCGGAGTATGGCCTGACGGCCCATCTCCAGTTGCGTCCGCCCGGCGAGTGCCTCACCTTCGTTGACGCCGGCCACGCCTCACCGCTCGAAGAGTCGGTGTTCGCCCAGGTGCGAAAACTCGACCGCATCTTCCAGTTCCGCCGGCAGATGGTGGTCAACTACCCCCACGTATCGCTGCTGGTGAGAAACATGCCCATCGAGGACGAGGAGCGTTGCGGCCGGCTCCGAGACCACCTCGCGCTGATCGCCGAGGGGTGCGAATCGAGCGCGTTGGCGCTGATCCGCAGCGCCGAGATCGAGGAGCGCACCCGCCGGCTGCACGCCACCGCCGTCGCCGCGGAAAAGGCCATCGGCGCCCTGCGCGACCAGTATCGCGACCAGCAGGCGGAGACCACGGTGATCCTCCATCAGCTCAACGAGCGGGTGATCGGCCGGATGTACTCGATGGGGCTGTCGGAGAGCCAGGAGGAGGAGTTGCAGGAACTGCTCACCTCGGCGGTCGATGAGACCCTCGAACTGTTCCAGAGTGGCCTCGACTTCGACGCCCAGTTGGGCGGGCTGATGGAGATCCTGTCGCCGAGCGGTGAGAGCGGCGACGCCCCTCGCCAGGAGTAGCCCCCCATCCTCGTTCCCACGCTCCGCTGCTCTCGTTCCCACGCTCCGCGTGGGAACGTCCCCTCTTCGACGCTCCGCGTCGTGTCAAACAAGGGCACCACGACTTCGCCACTATCAGGACGCAGAGCATCCAAGGTACCGGGTTACGACGCAGAGCGTCGTAACCAGAGAACCCCCGCTGCCTCCGCTCTCGTTCCCACGCTCCGCGTGGGAACGTCCCCTTTTCGACGCTCCGCGTCGCGTCAAACAAAGGCACCACGACTTCGCCACTACCAGGACGCAGAGCGTCCAAGG
>NZ_BAAHXB010000044.1:0-44244 GCF_054657215.1 Endothiovibrio diazotrophicus | reverse complement strand
TCCCAAAACAGGAAGTTATTCTTTCGCGAGCCCTAAGGGCCGCTCCTACAGGAAACCGAAGCGCCACGCACCAACGGCGACGGCCAAAACAGACTTAGATTACCTCCCGGTGGGGGTGTCGGCCAGCCATTGTCTTCACCGCCCGCCACCCCCATTGGGGTATCATGCGTCCTTTCCCCGATCCCGCCCCGCCATGACCGAACGCTCCGCCATCCGCCACGACAACCCGCTGCCGACGCCCCCCTTCTGGGGCTCGAAGTGCCTGGAGCAGATCCCGCTGCGCTCGGTGGCGCCGTACATCAACCGCACCGCCCTGTACAAGTTCCAGTGGGGCTTCAAGCCGAAGGGGAAGAGCCCGGAGGAGTACCGGGAGTGGGCGCGCCACGAGGTGGACCCGCTGTTCACCCGCCTGCTCGCCCAGAGCGACGCCGAGGGGATCCTGCGCATGCAGGCGGTCTACGGCTACTTCCCGGCCCGCGCCGAGGGTGACGAGCTGGTGATCTACAGCGACCCGTCGGGGGCGGCGGAGCGCTGCCGCTTCCCCTTCCCCCGCCAGAGCACGGCGCGCCGCCTGTGCATCGCCGACTTCTTCCGTCCGGTGGAGTCGCAAGAGATGGACGTGGCCGCCTTCCAGCTGGTCACCGCCGGCCAGCACGCCAGCGACTACGCCCGCGAGCTGTTCGAGGCCGACCGCTACCAGGACTACCTCTACTGGCACGGCCTCAGCGTGGAGGCGGCCGAGGGGTTGGCCGAGTACGTACACAAGCGGATCCGCGCCGAACTGGGCTTCGCCCGCGAGGACGCCCGCGCAATCCCCGAGATGATCAAGCAGAAGTACCGCGGTTCACGCTACTCCTTCGGCTACCCCGCCTGTCCCAATCTCGCCGACCAGGACAAGCTGCTGGAGCTGCTCGACGCCGGGCGCATCGGGGTCACCCTCGGCGACGAGGACCAGTTGTGGCCGGAGGACTCCACCTCGGCGATCGTCGTCCACCACCCGGAGGCGAAGTACTTCGGTGTTTGAATGCACGAACTGATTCTCCGTTTCTGGTCCATCTGCCTGATGAAGGCCGGCCCCCAGGACCTGCCCTCCTCGCGCTTCCTGGTGCTCGCCTCGCTGGCCGCCTACCTGGGCAGCGGCACCACCCTGATGCTGGCCGACACCCCGCCGCTCTCGGCCTTCGCGCAGACCGCGGTGGACGCCGCCGGGCTGGCGCTGGTCACCACCCTGCTGCTCAACCTGCGCCGCCACCCGCTGCGCCTGACCCAGACCTACACCGCCCTGGTGGGTAGCGGCACCCTGCTCAACCTGGCCGCCCTGCCGGTCACCCTGGGGCTGCTCGCCGCGCAGACCGCGGGCGGCGGTATCGGGCTGTTCGCCATGCTCTGGCTGGCGCTGGTGATCTGGAGCCTGATGGTCACCGGCCACATCTTCCGCCACGCCCTGGAGATCCCCTTCCCCGCCGGGATCATCGTCGCCATGGCCTACATGGTGCTGATCATCGAGGTGACCCGCTCGCTGTTCCCCGCGGAGGCGGTCCAATGAAGATCCACATCCTCGGCATCTGCGGCACCTTCATGGGCGGCGTCGCGCTGCTCGCCCGCCAGGCCGGCCACGCGGTGGAAGGGTCGGACGCCGGCGTCTACCCGCCGATGAGCACCCAGCTCGAAGAGCAGGGGATCGCGCTCTGCGAGGGCTACCGGGCGGAGCACCTCGGCGAAACGGTGGAGCAGGTGGTGGTGGGCAACGCGCTCTCCCGCGGCAACCCGGCGGTGGAGCACCTGCTCGACCGCGGCCTGCGCTACACCTCCGGCCCCCAGTGGCTGGCCGAGAACGTGCTCCAGGGGCGCTGGGTGCTGGCGGTGGCCGGCACCCACGGCAAGACCACCACCGCCTCGATGATCGCCTGGATCCTGGAGTACGCCGGGCTCACCCCGGGCTTCCTGATCGGCGGCGTGCCGGCCAACTTCGGCGTCTCCGCGCGCCTCGGCAACGACCCCTTCTTCGTCGTCGAGGCCGACGAGTACGACAGCGCCTTCTTCGACAAACGCTCCAAGTTCGTCCACTACCGGCCGCGCACCGCGGTGCTCAACAACCTGGAGTTCGACCACGCCGACATCTTCGACGACCTGGCCGCCATCCGCCGCCAGTTCCACCACCTGGTGCGCACCATCCCCGGCAGCGGGCTGATCGTCGCCAACCGCGACGAGGCGGAGATCGAGCGGGTGCTGGAGATGGGCTGTTGGACCCCGGTGGAGGGGTTCGGCACCAACGGCGAGTGGCGCGCGCGACCCGAGGCCGAAGACTTCAGCGCCTTCGAGGTGTGGCTCGCGGGGCGCCACGTCGGCACCGTCCGCTGGGGGCTCTCCGGGCGCCACAATATGTACAACGCGCTGGCCGCGATCGCCGCCGCCCGCCACGCCGGGGTGCCGGTGCAGCACTGCATCGACGGCCTGGCCGAATTCAAGGGGGTGAAGCGGCGCCAGGAGGTGCGCGGGGTGGTCGACGGGATCACCGTCTACGACGACTTCGCCCACCACCCCACCGCCATCCACCTGACCCTGGAGGGGCTGCGCCGCAAGGTCGGCGAAGCGCGCATCCTCGCCATCCTGGAGCCCCGCTCCAACACCATGAAGCTGGGCCACCACAAGGCGGAGCTGGCCGCCTCGCTCACCGCCGCCGACCGGGTGCTGATCCTCGACCCGCCGGAACTGCCGTGGAGCCTGACGGAGGCGCTGGCCCCCCTCGGCGCCAAGGCCGAGGTGCTCGACTCGGTGGCGGCGATCGTCGAGCGCGTGCGCCGCGAGGCACGCCCCGGCGACCACCTGCTGGTGATGAGCAACGGCGGCTTCGGCGGCATCCACCAGAAGCTCCTCGACGCGCTGGCCGACCGGTCATAGGGCGGCCCGTGGCCGCCGTGCCGAACGAAGGCACGTCACCAGCTGAACGGCGGGAAACATCAAGGACAGGACGTCGATCGCCACTATTCGCGCTCGTTCGCCGACGAGCCCCGCGCAAGGGTCACCAGACGACGCAGCGGCCCCGTGATCCGCCACGAGGTGGATTGGCGGACCGCCTGCAGCGCGGCCTGCACATCGTGCAACGCCCGCTCCGTCGCGCGCAGTGCCGCCTCGGTTGCTTGCCGCTCCGCCTCCGCGGCTTCCGCCCGCTCCTGCGCGGCCTGCCGTGACGCGGTCAGCTCGGCAACGGCCTTGGTCCGGGCACAGCCCTTGGCGGTCAGGGCGCCGAGCCCCGACGACTCCTCCTCGACCGCATCCAGCGCGATCTGCTGCCGGGAACGGTGCGGCCCGCCACCGTTCTTCGCCAGCACGAAGAAGAACTCCGAGGCCGCACCCGCCCGGAACACCTCCTCCCGCATACGAATCAATTCCAGTTGGTACAACTCTTCGGCAATCAGTCGGAAGGAGGAAGGGATGAACACCCAACCGTGCATATCGTGGTATTCACCGCTGGCCAACGCTCGCTGGAAGAGCGCGTAGCAAGTCGCCAGATCGTACTGCAACTGCGCCTCGCCGCAATCATCGGCCAGCCACGCATGGGCACCGTTCAATACGACCGAGCGCGCCCCATACTCGAAGGCGGCGGCGCTGCTGTGGCGTACCCGCCCCTCCATATGGGCCTGCAGCACCTCGCCGGTGGTCGAGGGCGGGCGCATCGCGTCGAAACAGCGGCGCTTGTCGGGGACCGCCAGCACCAGCCGGCCGTCCGGTTTCAGCAACGTTTCGCAATCCTTGAGGAAACCCAGGAGGTCGGGGACGTGTTCGACGACGTGGGAGGCCAGGATCCAGTCGTAGCGCCCGGTCTCGCCGACCACCTCGACCAGCGAGCGGCCGTCGGATACGAAGTCGACCTCCTCGATCGCCGCGACGTCGACGCCCGGACTTTCCCGGTAGCGCTCGCGCAACGTCGGGGCATCGGCATGATCGAAGGTCTCGACCCGCCAGCCGTCCCTTTTCGGGGCGATCGGGCTGTGCAGCGGCCCGATCTCCAGCCCGATACCGTCCCGCTTCAACCATGAACGCAAAATCTCCGCCCGATCCATCACCTTCCCCTTCCAACCGCAGCCAATGCCTTCACCATCCACCACCCGCAGGCGAACCCACGTTGTTCGCCATTCGACGGAAATCGCAATCTATTTTACGTTAACGGAAACGTCTTGTGCGCATTTCTCACCGACCTCCGCGATGTGGAGTGGAGTGCTCGCTCCGCTACGAGGCCTGGCGTGAAAACATGGGGGCCATCTTCGACGTCACGATAGTCGCCAGCAGTGCCCCGACGGCTGGCGGAAGGACACCCCCGCGAAGGGGCGCCCGCTCCTCGGCACCACCGATATCCCACCCGCGCCGGCTGCTCGGCCAGAGCGACGCCGAGGGGGTCCTGCGCATGCAGGCGGTCTACGGCTACTTCCCGGCCCGCGCCGAGGGCGACGAACGGGTGCGCACCATTTCGCCCACCACCCCACCGCCATCCACCTGACCCTGGAGGGGCTGCGCCGGAAGGTGGGCGAGGCGCGCATCCTGGCGATCCTCGAACCCCGCTCCAACACCATGAAGCTGGGCCACCACCCGGTAGACCGGCAGGAGCCGCCCCCCCTTGCCAACCCGCCGCATGGCCCGATCGACTCGAATCGCCTCGACGGCTCAGTCGAACGAGGGCACTTCGCCGACAGGCCTGCAGAAACCCTCAAGGAGCGAGCTTCGCTCACCGCCCGGCGCGCACGGCGCGCCCTATAGGGCGGCCCGCGGCCGCCGTGTCAAACGAAGGCACTTCGCCGCAGTTTGGCGGAGCCGCACCGAAATCCCCGACGACATCGGTCCGACGGCTCGGTTGCGCCAAACGACAATGGTCGCAACTTGAATCAGGGCTCCCTCCCGTGGGCATCCCCATCCGCACCGACGAATCCCTCTACACAGACGCGAAAAAACGCGCCAATCAGCGCAAGGCGGTCAACGACGCCATCCGCGACCCCAAACGCTGATACACCGCAAAAAAGCCATGTCTGAATTACGTGTTGCGATCGATAGCTAGCGCCGTTATTCACTGTAGGAGCGGCCCTTAGGCCGCGATCACGACGGAGTGAGGCGCCTCGATTTGGCAAGTGGTAGGAACGGACATGGCGCCCGGCTTCCGCATCCTGCTCACGCCAAGTACCTACATCCCTGTAGGCAATCGCGGCCTACATTCGAGAAATGTCGCAACAGCCAACACGGACATAGCCCAAAAAAGCCCCCCTAATCCGCGGAGAGTCGCGCGAACATTCGCTGCGCGGCGGTGCGGACTTCGGGCTCCAGCTCCTCCAGCATCTCCGGGCGCCGCGCCAGCGCCGCCTCGAAGGCGAGCAGCAGCGGGCGCGCCGGTTTGTCGAAGCCCAGCTCCCGCAGCGCGGCGAGCGTAACGGCCCCCTGGTCACGCGCCCCGATCAACGGGGCGAGGAACCCTTCGACGAAGGGATCGCTCACCAGGGCGGTGGCGGGATCCGGGTGCGCCTGCAGCAGTTTTCCCAGAGCGGCCCGGAGCCCCTCGGGGTCGTTCGCGGAGAGGGCGTCCAGGGCGGCGGAGACCCGCAGGCGGGTCTCGACATCGGAGCGCCGCTGTAGCCAGAACGGGTGTGGTTCCTCCTCCAGTTCCGCGCCTCGAGCATAGGCCTCCAGCGCCTCTTCCCAGCGTTCTTGGCGTTCCAATAGACGGCCGAGGTTGTACCTTGGCAGGGCATATTTCGGGTCGATCTCGATCGCCTTGCGGTAGGCGCTCTCAGCCTCGTCGGGGCGGTCGAGTTTGTCCGCGAGCAAGTCACCAAGGTTGTTCCAAGGCCGTGCGTACGCCGGGTCGATCTCGATCGCCTTGCGGTAGGCGGTCTCGGCCTCGTCGGGGCGGTCGAGTTTGTCCGCGAGCAAGTCACCAAGGTTGTTCCAAGACCATGCCAAAGTTGAGTCGATCTCGATCGCCGTGCGGTAGGCGCTCTCAGCCTCGTCGGGGCGGTCGAGTTTCTCCTCGAGCAAGGCACCAAGGTTGTTCCAAGGCCATGTGAAGGTCGGGTCGATCTCGATCGCCTTGCGGTAGGCACTCTCGGCCTCGTCGAGGCAGTCGAGTTTCTCCGCTAGCAAGACGCCAAGGGCATTCCAAGACCATGCGAAGGTTGGATCGATCTCGATCGCCTTGCGGAACGCGGTCTCGGCCTCCTCGGGGCGGTCAAGTTTCTCCGCGAGCAAGAAACCAAGGTTGTTCCAAGGCAGTGCGTCCGCCGGTTCGATCTCGATCGCCTTGCGGAACGCGGTCTCGGCCTCCTCGAGGCGGTCGAGTTTCGCCGCGAGCAAGAGACCAAGGTTGTTCCAAGGCGGTGCGTCCGCCGGTTCGATTTCGATCGCCTTGCGGTAGGCGGTCTCGGCCTCGTCGGGGCGGTCGAGGTTGCCGGCAAGCAATAGGCCCAATCCGTTCCAAGGGAACGCATCGTTCGGATCAAACTCGATGGCGATCCGATACGCCTTCTCGGCGGCGTCGAAATCGTTCTCCTTCTCGCTTAGAAGGGTGGCGCGTTCATACCAGCCCCTCGATGATTCGCCTTTTTCCATCGCGAGGCTCAACAGGCGCTCCGCGGCGGCGTAGCGCTTGGAGCGGCGCATGGCGCCCACGACGTTGGCCCACTCCGTGGCCGTCGCATCGGCAGCGTACTCCCGGCCCCACTCGATCCACGCCTGTGCGATCTCGTCGCCAGGAAACCTGACCTTGTCTCGGGTGCCGAGCAGTCGCCAGACCATGAGTCGTAGGTGGGGCGACTCATCGACGGCGCAAACCGCCTCGACATCGTCGGTGGTGAGCACGGGGAGGGGAAGCTGTCCTCTTGCACGCAGGGCGTAGAGCAGCGGGAGATCCTCTTCCAGCAGCCCACGGTGGAGCAGCCGGTCGCGCTCTTCGCCCAGGCGGGCGCGGAGCCGCTCCCGCGCGCCCTCCGCTTCGTCGGGGTCGCACAGCGCCTCCACCCACCGCTCCTTCTCCTCCTCCCGCAACTCCAGCGAGCCGAGCAGCGCGTTCCGCTCCTCCTCCATCAACTCGCCACAGGCGCTGCGCTGGAGCCTATCGCACAGCCGGAAGTGCCTCTCCAGATCCTCGGGGAGGTCACCGGGAGCCAGATACTCACCGATCTCCCCCCCGCCGGCCCGAAGGTGGTGCAACACTCGATCGGCGCCGTGCGCCTTGAGCGCTCGCCGCATGGGGGCGGCGCCGGCGGTGTCGGACACCGCCTCGAAATAGCGGGCGTCGTTGAGCGGGGAGGCGCCTGCGTCGCCCAGGTGCGCCTTCAGCTCCTCCAGGTCGAACATCGCCTCCAGGAACTCGGTGAGGCCGATGACGTTCTGGCGGATGCGGCGGGTGCCGCGCATCTGCAGCCAGAGGCGGAAGAGCTGCTCGGCGATCCGGTACTGGGTGCGGCCGTGGGCGGAGGACTTCTCCACCAGCCCCTCCCGTTCGAGGACGTTCATCTGGGTCGATACGGTGCCGGTGGTGAGGTGGGTGTGGGCGGCGATGGCGGCGGCGCTGTGGCCGAAACGCAGGGCGCTGCCCGCGTCGGCGCCGGGGCGGCAGACGGCGAGGGCGTGCATCACCACCTGGGCCTGGTCGGCGAGATCCTCGAAGCGTGCCTTGTAGTAGGGGGTGGTGAGGTCCATCAGGTTGTGGAAGTCCTCGACGGCGCGGCTGCCGGCCCCCTGGCGCAGCAGCTCGAAGATCAGCCCGAGGGCGCGGGGGTTGCCGCCGGTGAGTTCGTAGAGCGCCTCGATGCGGCCGGGGCGCTCGCTCAGGCGCCGTTTCACCTGCGGGGCGTCGCGGACCTCGGCGAGGTGTTCGATGACGCTGCGCGCCTCCTCCAGGGAGAGCTTGCCGAGACGCTTGGGGAGGAAGAAGTCGTAGAACGCCTTGTCGTAGTCGGTGAACGGCTCGGAGAGGCGGGCGGAGCCGCCGATGACGATGGGGGAGCGGGTGGTGGAGAGCGCCTCGCGCAGCGCCCAGTAGACGGGAGAGTCGGGGTTCTTGCGCTTTCGCCCGCTCTTTTCGATGCGCTGGAAGATCAGGTCGAGATTGTCCACCAGCAGCACCGGGCGCCGCTCCAGCTCGTCGCACCCCTGCAGCAGCCGCTCCAGCCCCCCGGTGTCGGTGGGGTCGTCGCCGGCCGCGGCCCGGGCCTGCTCCACCCGATCCATCAGCCGGTCGCCGCGCTGCGTCTCGCCCCGCCGGTCGAGTTCGTCGGCGAGCGCCTCGCAGGTGGCCCACCAGAAGTCGGCGAGGTTCTTGACCTGGTAGAGCTCCTCCGGAAAGGAGAGGGGGAGCAGGTGGTCGTTGAGCTGCGGATCGCGGCGCAGGGCCACCGCGAGGCGTTTGAGCAGCGTGGTCTTGCCGGCCCCGCGCAGCCCGACCAGCAGATGGTGCTGGACGCTCCCCTGGCGCGGGGCGCGGATCAGTTCGCCGCGCAGGAACTCGAACTCGTCGCGACGGGCGACGAAGTTCGCCTCCAGGTCGTCGTCGTCGAGCCAGTCGGGGTTGTAGTGGTTGCTCATGGGATTGCTTAAATGGGGTCGCTTATAGGGTGTCCCGTTTCAGCCACCAGCGGCGCAGGGGCTCCAGACGGAATCGGTAGCGGCGGGCGCCTTCACGCTCCTCGACGTGCCAGTAGGCGTCGCGAATCAGGATGTCGCGCAGCCGGATGAAGGTGCGTCTGGCACTCTCGGCGGTCTGCCCGGGGATGCGCTCCTGGAGGGTCGCGAACAGCATCTCGGCACGAACGCCGTCGGGATTGAATGCGGTGCGGCTGAGCAGCGCGCGAGCGTGCTCGGCATCGGCCGCCAGCAGTTGGAGATCGAGTCGCGATTCCCAGTGGTGGAAGTCGTTGTCCTTGCCCGGGTCGATCAGGCGCTCGACGGCGGTGCCGAGCAGTTCGGGGAGGGGGGATCCGCGCCCTTCGGCCAGGAGGGCGCGCAGGTGGTGAAAGGTCGCTTGGAGATAGTAGGGCTGCGCCCAGCGCACCGCGTGGACGAGACTCAGGATCTCCTCACCGGTCAGGTCGATGTCGTAGCTGCCGGCCAGTTCTTCGAGCAGGGCGACCGCCTCCTCGTCACTGAACGCTTCGAGGGTCTCGTGCTTCATGCTGTTGATGGTGTCGGCCATGCCGTGCTGCTGCACGAGGGTGTCGAGGCCCACGGAGCCCGATACCAGCCAGTGGATATCCCCGGCCTTGGGAAGCGCGCGAACGTCGTTGCGGAACCAGTCGAGAAAGCGGCGCACACGCTGGATGCCGTTCTCGGGATCGTTGCGGATCAGCGCAAAGAGAAAGATGGGCAGCTCGTCGATGTAGATGAGCCAGCGATCGTCATCGACGCCGGAGATGCGCCGCAACAGGTCGTCGGCGACTCGGGACCACTCCTCCGCCCCTTCCTGATCGAAATCGACCCCAACCGTTCCCGCGCCGGGAACCGGAATCTTGATCGAGCGGATGCGCCCCGTGAAGGCCGTGATCGACTCAAGGGCTCCACTCAGTTTTCTCGATGTGGCCGACTCCAGCTCCTGTTTCAGGGCGTCCAGCAGCTTGTCGAGAAACCCTCTTTCGTGAGGACAGGAGGCGACGTTCACCTCAACGCATCGCCACCCCTCGTCCCTCAAGTCCGCCATCACCGCGCGGGCGGCGGAGGTCTTGCCGATGCGCCGCGGACCGAGCAGCAGTACATCGTGGTGGTTCAGGAGCTCGCACAGCCGCGCGACCTCTCTCTGCCGACCGAAAAAGTTCTCGCCCTCGACCGGCGAGCCGGCGATGTTGTGCATTGCGGCATCCCCCCTTGCCCTGTTCTTTGCAAAGAAACATTAGCGCAAAAAATATTTTGCGCAAAATTTTCTTTGCATTCAGGCAATGGCGGGCAAATCGCCGGGCACTCCTCCGTCCAGAAGGGGGCTTCAGTCCAAATCCCCGGGGAGTGGCGTTGTACAGAGTGGGTTAGTCGAAACGATGCGCCTCCAGCAACCGCCCCCACACCGGCGCCACCCCGGCGCGCAGCTCGGCCACCTCCGCCTCCGCCACCCGCGCCGGCTGCTCGGCCAGCTTGCAGCGGTGGACGGTGGTGCGATAGGCGCGGTAGGCGCGCTGCAAGCGCTCCCGCTCATCCTCCTCGATCAGCCCCACCGCGGCGCAAGTGTCGAGGGTGCGCATGTCGTCGGAGCGCAGGGTCAGCTCCGGATACTCGGCAGCCCAGCCGAGCACCAGGTACTGGACGATGAACTCGATGTCGACGATCCCCGAGCGTCCCTGCTTGAGGTCGAACAACGCCACCCCGTTCTCGTCCCGGCCGCTCTTGTCCAGGTTGTCGCGCATCTTCTGCCGCATCTCGCGCACCTCGACCCGCAGCACCTCGCGATCACGGGGGCGGCGCAGGATCTCCTCGCGGATGGCGTCGAAGCGCTCGGCCAGCTGCGGGGCGCGCTCGCGGGTGATCGCGCGGGCGCGCACCAGCGCCTGATGCTCCCAGGTCCACGCCTCGTTGCGCAGGTAGTCGGCGTAGGCCTCCAGGCTCACCACCAGGGCGCCGGAGTTGCCATGGGGGCGCAGCCGCATGTCCACCTCGTAGAGCACCCCGGAGGGGGTGAGGGTGTCGAGGGTGTGGATCAGCCGCTGGCCGAGGCGGGCGAAGAAGGTATCATTGTCCAGCGAACGCTCGCCGGCGGTCGCCTGCCGCTCACCGGCGCTGTCGTGGAGGAACACCAGATCGAGGTCCGAGCCGTAACCCAGCTCGATGCCGCCCAGCTTGCCGTAGCCCACCACCAGCAGGTCCGCCTCGCGCTCGACGCCGTCGACCACGCAGCGCGGCACCCCGTGGCGCTTCACCAGCTGCTCCCGGGTCACCGCCAGCGCCTGATCAAGCACCGCCTCGGCGATCCAGGTGAGGTAATCGCTCACCTTCATCACGGTGAACGCCGCGCCGCCGGAGAGATCGGCGGCGGCCACCCGCAGCACGTTGGGGTGTTTGAAGCGGCGCAGGGCCTCCATCTGCCCCTCCTGGTCGCCGGCCGCCACGTTGGCCATGCGCCGCGCCAGCTCCTCCACCAGCTCCGCCTTGACCAGCGGACGGTAGAGGGTGCGCGAGTCGAGCAGCTCGTCGATCAGCGCCGGATGGCGCACCAGGTAGGCGGCGATCCACGGACTGGCGGCGCACAGCCGGGTGAGCTGGGAGAGCGCCATCGGGTTCTCCACCAGCAGCGCCAGATAGGCGGTGCGCCCGGCGATCGCCTCGATCAGGTCGATCAGCCGCACCAGCACCTCGTCGGCCCGCCCCGCGCCGCCCGCCGCCCCACCCACCGCGCCGAGCAGCAGCGGGATCAGCCGATCCATCCAGCGCCGCCCCTGCTCGCCGGTATGACGCCGCGCCCGCCCCTCGCGCAGCTGTTGCAGGCGGCGCAGCGGCTCCTCGGTGCGTTCGAAGCCGGCCTCCGTGAGCACCGCGACCGCCCGCTCCGCCTCCAGCTCACCACGCCACAGCGCCGCCAGATCGGGCGAGGCGCCGGCATGATCCCCCTCCTCCGCCTGGGGGGCGTAGAAGGTCTGCTCGAAGCGCTCCTGCACCGCCCGGCGGTGCCCCTTCAGCGCGGCGCTGAACGCCGCCCAGTCGGCGAAGCCCATGGCAAAGGCGAGCCGCGCCCGCCCCGCCTCGTCCTCCGGCAGCAGTTGGGTCTGCTCGTCGCGCCACTCCTGCAAGCGGTTCTCCACCCGGCGCAGGAAGCGGTAGGCCTCGACCAGCCGGCGGCTGGCGTAGGCCGGCAGATGACCGAGTTCGGTGAGCCGGGCGAGCACCTCCAGGATGCGCCGCTCGCGCAGCGCCGGCTCCCGCCCGCCGAAGATCAGTTGCAACGCCTGGCCGATGAACTCCACCTCGCGGATGCCGCCGGGGCCCAGCTTGACGTTCTCCGCCATCCCCTTGCGCACCAGCTCGCGCTCGATCATCCCCTTCATCTCGCGCAGCGACTCGAAGGAGCCGAAGTCGAGATAGCGCCGGTAGATGAACGGGCGCAGCATCTCGATCAGCTCCGCCCCCGCCGCGCGGTCGCCGGCCACCACCCGCGCCTTGATCATCGCGTAGCGCTCCCAGCTCCGCCCCTGGGACTGGTAGTACTCCTCCATCGCGCCGAAGCTCAGCACCGGCGGCCCCGACTCCCCATACGGGCGCAGGCGCAGGTCGACGCGGAAGACGAAGCCCTCGTAGGTGGTGGTATCGAGCGCGTTGGTCAACGCCCGCCCCAGGCGGACGAAGAACTCCTCGTTGTCCACCGCCCGCCGCCCGTCGGTCTCGCCGCGATGGGGGTAGGCGTAGATCAGGTCGACGTCGGAGGAAAAGTTGAGCTCCCACGCCCCCAGCTTGCCCATCCCCAGCACCACCAGCCGCTGCTCCTCGCCGGCAGGGTCCCGCGGCGTCCCCCAGATGCGGCAGAACCACGGATGGAGCCGCTGCAACGCCCCGTCGATGCACGCCTCGGCGAGCCACGAGGTCTCCTCCAGGGTCTCCTCCACCGGCGCCCAGCCGGCCAGCTCGCGCCAGGCGATGCGCACCATCTCGCGACGGCGGAAGCGGCGCAAAGCCGAGCCCAACGCCTCCTCCGTCTCCACCCCCTCCAGCCAGCCGTCGAGGCGGGCGACGTAGGCGTCGTAAGCGCCGTAGCCGTCGTTGCCGAGGTCGCCGCTCTGCCACAGCTCGATCAGCAGCCCCGGATCGCGGGCGCAGCTCTCGGCGACGTACTCGCTGGCGGCGAATACCGCCGGGAGTGCCGCGAGCAGGCGTGGGGCATCGGGTAGCGCCCGCTCGCCAAGGCTTTCGACAAAACGGGTCCACAGGGCCTCGGCGGCAGGGCGGATGGACTCGGGCAGGGAGTCGAAGGGAGGTGAGGTGCTGTTCATGGGGCCAAGAGCTTACCGTCTCGCCTGCGATCGAACCAGACGACGAAACCCTCATCGCATGGCTGGAGATCGTTTTGGTTATACTGTTCGAAACCTCAGCAAGCCGCGAAATACGCTACCAATGGCAGTATCGAAAAAACCCACTCCGGAAGCCCTGGAGCGCCCCCCGGAAACGCGAATATTCAAGGTTGAAGACCTCCTCTTCGAGGTCCGCCAGGGACGGGTGCGCATTCCCCCCTTTCAGCGTGCGTTGAGGTGGAAACCCGCCGACGCCCTCCAGTTGATCGACAGCCTCTATCGCAGCTATCCGATCGGCACCCTGCTGTTCTGGGAAGCCGAGGCTGAACCTGGGGAGGAACAGCTCGGCACGTTGAGAATTCAGGCTGGCGGACGCCCCGACGCCCTGTGGGTGGTGGACGGCCAGCAACGCATCGTTGCTCTCTCCCGCGTCCTGCTATCCGCCCTCCCCGAGAACGACCAGTTCTCCCTCTACTTCGATCTCGACAACGAAAAATTCTCTCCTCCACCCAACCCGGCGGGGCGAAAGCGCGACCCGGCGCGCTGGATACCGATGACCGAGGTACTCGACGCCGAACGATTGATGCATTGGCTACTCGATCACTCCGCCAGCGATCAGCGGACGCGACTGGAACGTGCAATCCAACTCGGCAGGCGTATTCGGGAATTCGAGATCCCTGCCTGCCTGATACGCACCCGTAATGAGCAGGTCCTGCGCGAGGTTTTCGAGCGCATCAACTTCTCCGGAAAACGTCTGGAAGCCTCGGAGATATTCGATGCCCTGCACGGCAGCCGCGGAGCGCACTGGCCCACCACCATCGCAGAAATCGCAAACGACCTGGAGGCCCTCCATTTCGGCCACATCGAGGAAAGTGTCCTCTACCAGTTGCTGCTGGCGCTCCAGGGAATCGACGCCGCGAAGGGTTCATCCAATACCCCGCCACGCTTGAGTGGAGAGATAGCTGCCAGCGCCTACCGAGAAACCGCCCGGGCTGCTGCGGATGCCATCCATTTCATCAAAGACGCTGGCATTCCCCGCTACGAGTTGCTCCCCTACAAACGCCCCTTGGTCATTTTGGGCAAGTTCTTTCACTACCACCCGACACCCAACCCACGCTCCCGCCAGTTGCTCGTCCGTTGGCTCTGGCGCGGCGCATTGAGCGGGGCCCACCGCGGTTACACCGCCGCCGCCCGAGTCACCCACGGGCGAATCGATCCGCTGAACGAAGAGCGGTCGGTCCAGTGCCTGCTGGAATCGCTCAACCACCAGATACCTGCGCCCCCCGACGTCACCCTGGAATTCAACATCCGCTGGGCAAACAGCAAACTCCAGGCACTGGCGCTACTCGCCCTCGCTCCCCGCGATCTGAAGAACGGCAAGCCGCTTTCCCCTAATACACTGACCATCCTCCGGCCAAGCTCTAACAACCTCCAGGTACCACGGATCCTTCCGTCGGAGGAGGGGTCTCCCCTCTTTTTCTGCGCAGCAAACCGAATCATTCACCCAGCACTTCGCAGACTGCGCGAGCAACTGATAGCGGTCACAGACCCTGCCATTTTCCGGTCCCACGGAATCACCAAAGAGGCCGTATCTTCCCTGCGCGCGGGGGACACTTTGGGCTTTCTCCGACAACGCGCCGAGCACCTTGCAGCTCACTTCGAAAAGTTCTTCGCGGAACGCGCCCGCTGGGAAGAGTCCGACCGCCCCTCACTGGCCTCGCTGATCGTCGACGAGGAGGGATAGATGGTCAGGATCGACACCTTGCAGGTACGGCTCAACGAAACCCCGGTAGGCACCCTCACCCTCGATCGCAACGAGCGGTGCGAATTCCGCCTGCTGGAATCCTACAAACGGAGCTATCCCCGCCCGGTCCTCGGCCAACGATTTCTCGACGACCCGGACCGGGTATACGCCACCCGCGCCCGCGTCCCGCCGTGGTTCTCCAACCTGCTCCCGGAAGGACCGTTGCGGGGATTCATCGCCCGACAGGCGGGCGTTGTCTCGTCGCGAGAATTTTTTCTGCTCCACCATCTGGGCGGAGACCTGCCTGGAGCGGTGCGGATCACCGCAGACGAACCGCCAACACACCCGGACGACACTTCTATCCAAACCGCCGGGTCCGAACCTGAAAATGAGGACGGACTGCACTTCTCCCTGGCCGGCGTCCAGCTCAAGTTCTCCGCCAACCGAGCGGATCGCGGCCTCACTATTCCAGTCTCCGGCCGCGGCGGCGACTGGATCGTCAAGCTCCCCGACAACCGCTACCCCCGCGTCCCCGAAAACGAGGCGGCCACCCTGAGCTGGGCGCGCGCGGCCGGCATCGAGGTCCCCGCGTTCAATCTGGTCGATATCGACGCCATCGACGGCATCCCGCCCGCCCTGCGCACCTTCACCGAGCGCAAGGCGCTCTCCATCCGCCGTTTCGACCGCGAGGATGGGGGAAGACGCGTCCACATGGAGGATTTCACCCAGATCCTGGGGCTGTTCCCGGAAGAGAAATACGACAAGTACAACTACGAAACCATCGCCCGCCTGACCCTAGCCCTCACCGGCAACGAGGGACTGAACGAATTCATCCGCCGCCTGGTGTTCGTCATCGCCTCGGGAAACGGGGATGCCCACCACAAGAACTGGACCCTCCTCTACCCCGACGGCCAAACCCCGAAGCTCTCCCCCGCCTACGATCTGGTATCGACCATCCAATACCTCCCCGACGGCAAGCTGGCCCTCAACTTCGGCAAAAGCAAGCAGTGGGAAGACTACTCCCTCGATGCTTTCCGACGACTGGGGAGGAAACTGGAAATGAACGAAAACGACATCGCCGAACAAGCCGAACAGGCCGCGCACGACACCCTCGCCGCGCTCTCCTCCGACCAAGAGCAGACGGGATATTCCGCCGCCATGCGCGCCACCCTGCGAGACCACTGGAAGCGGATACCCCTCCTCGCAGCTCACGCCACTTGAACCACGGCGGATGGAGCAGGAGAGAGGCTGCCCGTGATCGGGAGCCTGTCGGACGCAGGATGAATCGGCTGCGAAAACGGTCCCCTTAGCGGATCGATCCATCCTCCTGGATGGTTCCCACAACGCCATAGGTCTCGTTCGCCACCATATCGGACCATGGGTCACCGAACACCACCGACCCCCGGCCGTAGCCCAGCGCGAACTGCGATCCTGCCAAGGCGCGCAATAGAGCCAGCGGTATCGTCCCCAGATCGACCGGCACCACACCGAGACTGGAAACGGTGCTGAAATACTGGCCCTTTGCGGCGGCCGGGTCATACGCCTGCCAACCCTCGGTAGAGGAGAGAAGGAATACCGCACCGCCATGACTCGCCGGGAAGGCAGCCACCACATAGATGGCGCCCGGCCGGCCGAGATCGGTCGCCTTTGCGGTGATCGAGCCCGCGACCTGGAGACACGCCCCGCCCCCGCCCTGTCCTTCCGGGCAGCTCGCGGGCGTGCCTTGCATTACGTACGGCGATGAGGTGACCTCGACCGCCACCTCCGCCGAGCTGCCGAGGGCGTCGGTGAGGGTGATGGTCGGGGAACCCGCCGCGACGCCGGTCACGGTAGCGGTGGCGTCGGTCACGCCGACGGTGGCCAGCCCCTCGTCGCTGGAGGTCGCCGTATAGGGCCCCAGGCCGCCGGCGATCTGGATGGTGGTGCTCTGGCCGACGCCGAGGCTCGCGTCGGCAGCGCTCCCCGTCAAGGGCTCCACGCTGCCGACATAGCCGAGGGTCCCGGAGGCCTGGGCGATACCGATACCGCCGCCGCCCGTCAGGTCACCGTCGAGTAGATCGAAGTTCAGCACGCCGGATACGCGGTTGGAGGCGAGCGTCACCTTCGGCGTAATGGTGGCGGTATCGATGGCGCCGGTGGCGGTCAGATCGACCACCAGGGTGTCGTCGGCGCTGAGGGTGGTGGCGACCTCCCGGGCGTTGGCGGAAGCGATACCGCCATAGGTCGCGCCGGTGAAGCGCACCCCGGAGGGGGCGACGATGCGGATCGTACCGCTGCTCAAGGCGTCGCCGACGTTCTCGCGAAGGGTGAGCGTCGATAGTGCCTGCTCGCCGGTTCCCCTCGACAGCTGCACGATGGGAGCGGCGACCGTCAGCGTCACCTCGGCGGTGACCGTGTCCCCGCCCCAATCGGCCGCGCAACGGGCGGACTCGCCGCCGAAGGCGCCGGCGCAGCTCCAGCTCCACGGCCCTTCGCCGGCAACGGCGGTGGCCGTTCCCGAAAGGCAGAGATTTCCCGCGGGCGCGCGATCGAACGTGCCCCCGTCACTGGCACCGCAGGCCCCGTCGACCGCGGCATGGGCCGCGGAGCACTGGGCGGTGACGCCGCCGTTCTGGCCGGCGCAGATCCAGCGCCAGCGGCCGTCGTCGCGGACGCCGCTCGCCACGCCGGCGCTGCACAGGCCCCGGCCGGGTGCGCTGACGAAAGTCCCGCCGAGGCTGCTGCCGCAGGCGCCGTCGACCGGGGGCGGGGGCGGCGGGGGGATATACACGCCGGCCGAACAGCTGGCGCTGGTGCCGCCGTTCTGGCCGGCGCAGCTCCAACTCCACGGCCCGCTGCCGCTGACGCTGCCTGCGCTACCCGCGGCACACAGGTTCTGACCGGGGGCGCTGGAAACGCTGCTGCCGTTGCTGCTCCCGCAGGTGCCGTTGATGCCCGCGCTCCAACTCACGACGACCCGTCCCGCGGCACCATCGCTCGGCGCCAACGACCCGTCGGAGGAGGAGGTCCCGCCGCCGCCGCCGCCGCCGCCGGGCGCGGAACCGGCCGCCGCATGGCTGGTTTGGCTCGCCACCTCGCCCGCACCGGCGCCGCCGGCCCCGCCGCCCGCCGGCGCCCTCCCGCCGGCGCCGTAGGTCGTGTTGGAAAAGTTGGAGACGATACCGTCGCCGCCGGCACTGCCCGCCGTGCCCGTACCGGCGGAGCTGCCCCCGCCGCCGCCGCCGGCGTTGGCGGTGAAGTAGACCCCGTCACCGCCCTTGCCGCCGGCGTAGCCGACGAAACTGCCGCCGGTGGCACAGCCGCTGCCGCCGGCCCCACCGGTACCGTTGGTAGAGGCGGTACCGTTGAGGTCACCCAATTCGCCACCGCTGCCGCCGTTGGCGGTGACGGTGACCGGCGAGCCGGAACCCGGGGTATAGCCCGCCGAGGAGCTGCCGCCGGCCTCGCCGTTGGTCAGGCTGTTGCTCTGGGTCCCCGCACGGCCGCCGGCGCCGACGGTCGCGGTGAGCGTATCGCTCGCCGCCGTGGTCGTCACCGTGTACTTGCAGTAGCCGCCACCACCACCCGCGCCACCGGTGTAGGCAGGGGTGCTGCCGAACAGGTCCGGGCCGTTGGTGCGACCGCCGCCGCCGCCGCCGCCCCACACCTCGATGGTGACCGCGGTGCCGGCGGGCAGATCGCAGGTCGCCCCGTTCGACATCGCCGTACCGCTCACACAGGCCGCGCCCCACGCGGTCCCGGCGAGGCTCGTGGCAACCACAGCGAAGACGGCGGTCCTGGCGCAACGGGAAACGGCACCGCGATGGGGGAGGACAACGGCTGGGACAAGTGGTTTGAGCTTCATGGGTTGGTCTATCGAGTGATGGGTAAAAAGTGTTTGGGCGTGGCTCGCTTCTCCTTGCGAATCCCTCCGACTTTTGCGGATCATGCCCCGGCGCTCCAGGCAACGACCGTTGGCGCCGCGGGCGATTGTGGCCGCTTGTACGGGGATCGACCGGAGATGCTAGGCCGTGTGGCATCCGGTGAATATCGGATTTGCGCAAAAAGGAGCGATCGCGGCGCGCCCATCGAACGAGGGCAGTGAATTTTGCGGTGGCAGTGCCGTTTTGATCGGGAACGCTACGCTTTGCCCACCCTACGGCTACGGGAGGATTTCATCCCGAATATCAGGGGGACGGAGTACACCAGAGGAGAAGATAGAGGGGTGCCTGGTCAGGCGGTTATCCGCGACAGCGCGCGGTTCAGGGTTTCCGACGGGTACTCGCCGAACAGCCGCTGGTAGTCGCGGGCGAACTCGCCGAGGTGGAAGAAGCCCAGGTCGGTGGCGACGTAGGTAACGGTAGTCGCGGCCGTGGTGGCGGCGCGCAGCGCGCTGCGCGTCCTGTTGAGCCGCAGGATGCGCAGGTAGGCCACGGGGGTCAGCTGCATGGTCTCGCGGAAGGCGTACTGCAGGGTGCGCGCCGATGCGCCGGTCTCCGCACAGATCTCCACGATGGACGGCACCCGCCCCGCCTGCAGGCTGGCGTCGATGAATTCGCGCGCCACCTTCACCCGCTGGCTGGCGCGCCGGCGGGCGAGATAGTCCGGGGTATCGCCGGCCGACACCCGGGTAGCCCGGCTGAGCGACAGCAGGATGGTGTCGAGGAGCAGGGCTTCCACCTGCGGGGACAACGGGGGGCGTGGGGTGTTGCCGGTGGGCAAGGATGGATTGAGCAGACCGGTCAGATCGTTGGCCAGCCTGTCGGCATCGGGCGTGTGGAAGGCCTGAAGCTCCCGGGGCGTCTCCTTCCAGGAGGGTTCGTCGAGGATGCGGGCGCCCGCCATCAACCGCTCCTGGTCCAGCAGGACGTAGACGGTATCGATCCCCCCGGGGACCTGGATGTCCAGCTCGGTGTCACCCGGCAGCACGAAGATCTGAGCGCGTTCCGGATGTTGGAAATGGGAAAAGCGCATCGCCGGGTTCCGGCGCAGGAACATGGAGACGGTGCAACGCCCTTGCGGCAGGGTGCCGGTCTTGTGCACGAGCCGGTTCTGGTCTTCGTGGACCACGCGCATCCCCCCGGTGTTCAGGGAGGTGCAGGTGCCGCGGTAGGTACCCGAACCGATCTGATGGATCTCCAACGGAACCCATGCCTGCGCTGCCGCTTGCAGGGTGGCGTCGATCAACGCTTCGGATTTAACCAGCATTCCCGGGTCGATCGATGGTTGCGGCAGCTGGTGTGTATTCATCCATCGCATCAAGCATCTGCGGTCCACAACGGCACTGAAGAGAATCCGGCGCTTTATGCCTCGATTCCGAAAGGCCGTCAATTTCCCGGGGCGCTGGATCCCTTACGGCACGACCAACGGTTTATCGGGACGACTTATCGGGACTGCGGCAAGTATTCAAGCAGCTGTCGAAGGAGCGGTTGACGCCGGAGGAGAGTGCCCGGGTGGAGGAAAACGCCGCCTTGCCAGGTGCCAGCCATCGGTTTACGGTGCCGTCACCACCTTTCGTGCCCAACGGAGTTCCGGCTCGGTGCCGTCGAGGAATTCTCCCATGCCGCGTCCAGCGCTTCACTTCATCCTGCGGACCACCGCCTCGGCCCTGCTGCTGTGGGCAGCCGCCACCACCGCGGCCTCCCTCGAACCGACCGCCGTCCCGGCTCGCGACACCCGGCAGAGCCTGGTGCGGATCGAGCACTTCGGTCGCTACGCGATCACCGCCGAGAGCGGCCAGGGGACGGCGCTGCAGCTGGTCGAGCGGATGACCGGCCCCGGCCCGGTGATGGGGCGCGCGGGGGAGCGCGACGGGCGCATCGACCGCTTCCTCGACCGTGGCGAGTACCGGCTCCTCACCCATGCCCACCCCGCCGGCGAGGGGGAGGCGAAGCTGGCGCTGCACCCCTTCGTCGAACGCAATCCCCATCCGGCCCCGCGGCTGATCGAACAGCGGCTGGTGAGCGAGCCGCTGGCCGATTTCGAGCAGCGCTCCTACTGGCTCGACATCAAGGAGCGGCGGACGGTGGTGCTGGAGGCGGCCGGCCGCAGCCTGGCGGACCTGCGCCTGTGGCGCGACGGGGAGTGGCTGATCGAGGCGCAGCCGGCGCGCGAGGAGCTGACCCCGGCGGCGGGCCGGCCGCTCACCGATCTGACCCTGGTCACCGCCCTGGAGCCGGGCCTCTACCGGGTGACCGCCTACGGCGGCCCCGCGCTGCCGTGGGCGGAGGAGTCCGCCGAGCAGCCGTTCCACCTGCGCCTCGGCATCCCCAAGCTCGGCGAGGCGGGCAACCACGCGCTCACCGCCTCCCCCTTCGGCCGCGACCGCTGGCGGCTGCCGGCCAGCGCCAACTACGTCCGCCTGGCGCTGCCGGAAGCGGAGGCGGCCGCGCTGGCGCTGCGCGACTACCGGCCGGAGCAGCCCCTCGCCGGCACCCCCGAAGGCAGCGCCGCGGTCAGCAAGAAGAGCGTGCCCCCGGTGGCCGAGCTGACCGTGAAGGGCGCCGACAGCGGCTGGCGGCTGCTCACCGTCAGCCGCGAGGCCGGCAAGCCCTACCGACTGCAGCACTTCCGCAGCGACCTCGCGCGCATGGTGTCGGCCTCCGGCCGCTACTGGGTCGGCACCCTCCAGTCCGGCCACGGCGAGGATCTGGCCGACGCCACCGCGCTGATCGTCTACCGCCCCTCGTTCGGCCAGTCGCGCCTGCAGCAGGCCGCCGCCATCGAGCTGGATCACGCCACCGCCTGGCAGCGCCGCTTCAACCTGGCGGGCGACACCACCCTCCACCTGGAGGTGAAGGAGGCGGGGGAGTACACGGTCACCACCGCCGGAGTGCAGGCGCGGCTGCGCCTGGAGCCGCTCATCCTCCGCCCGCCGCGGGGCTACCAGCGGCCGCCGTTGCAGGACGGGAGCGTGACGCAAACGCTCGACCCCGGCTTCTACCGCCTCACCCTGCAACCCGACGACGCAGGGCACAGCCGCGGCATCGTCACCCTGGGGATCACCGCCGCCGGGCGCGAGCCGGCACCTGCGGCGGCGCAGGTCGCGGTCCACCTGCCGGGGCTGGAGGTAACCCATGGCGACCTCTATACCATTTACTGCAATCGACGCCCGGGCGTCACCTCCGGGCTGGTGATCCGCCCCCTGCCGATCGATCTGGAGGAGCCGCTGCCGCTGGCCCTGGCCGCCGGCGAGACGGTCGAGCTGGAGCTGTCGCTGCCGGGGAGCGGGCGGGTGGAGCTGGTCGACGAGGAGGGCCGCCCCCACCCCCTGCGCATCGACGACCGGCCGCCGGCGGAGGGCTTCCGCCTCGACGCCGGCCGCTATCGCGCCCAACTGGCCAACGCCGGCCGCCACCCCGCCAACTTCTCGCTGCAGTGGCTGCCGGACCGGCTGCTCGCCGCCACCCCGCTGCCACCGCTTTCGTCCGCGGCGCTGGCCCGGCTGCCCGCGTTCCCGCCGCTGCGCGCCGGCGAGGAGCGGTTCCTGGCGCTGGAGCGCGACCAGCGCGACACCGTCGGCGTCACCGTCGGGACGCCGGGCCTCTACCGCCTGGAGTCGACCGGCCTGCTGCACACCGAGGGGACCCTGCGCAGCCGGGTGGTCACCGATCTCGAACGCGCCGAGGGCAACGGCAGCGGACGCAACTTCCTGATCACCCGCTACCTCGACCCCGGCGACTACCAGCTCACCACCCGCCCGCTCGGCCTCAGCCGCGGCGAGGCGGGGCTGCGCCTCACGCCCATCGCCCTGCACGACGGCGGCGAGCTGAGCCCCGGCGTGGTGACCCGCCGCCGGCTCCCCGCCGGCGAGGGGGTACGCTACGCCTTCCACATCACGGATGCCGGCGACTACCGGCTGCGCAGCCTCGATCTGCACGACAACGTCCGCTTCCGCCTGGAGGACGCCGACGGCTGGCCGCTGATCCCGCCGGGCCGCGAGCACGACGTCACCCGCCGCTTCGCCGCCGGCGACTACCGCCTGGTGCTCCCGCCACAGCCGGTGGAGAGCCGGGTGATCACCCTGCTGGAGGCGGTGCGCCACACCCCGGCGCGGGAGGGCCACGGCCCCCACCCGATCGCCCTCGACGGCACCGTCCGCCACCTCTGGCGCGAGCCGGCGGAGGGCAGCACCCGCGACCCCGACCGCTGGCGCTTCACCCTGCCCGCCGCAGCCCAACTGCGCATCGACCTCGGCGCGGGGATGGTGGGCGAGCTGCACCACCTCGGCGGCGCGCCGGTCGAGGTGGCCACCGTCTACGGCAACCGCCCCTGGCACCACCCGCTGCCCCGCGGCGAGTACGAACTGGCGGTGCGCAGCCAGCGCCCCGACCAGGGCCTCCCCTACACCCTCACGCTGCGCCCCGACGAACTGCTCGCCGGGATGACCCGCCGCCTCGCCGCACCGGGCGACACCCCCCTCGCGATCGGCGAGGAGGGCGCGGTGGAGATCGCCTCCTTCGGCCAACGGGACCTGCGCGCCACCCTCTACGACGACCAGGGCCGGCGCCTCGCCGACGGCGACGACCGCCCCGGCGACTGGAACTTCCTCCTCGCCACCCGGCTGGCGGCGGGCCGCTACCGCCTCCAGCTGGAGCCGGTGGGCAGCGCGGAGGCCACCACCGAGGTGTCGCTGCGCACACCGAGCCCGCAGCTGGAGGCGGCGCGGACGCTGCCCGCCCGCCTCCGCGTGAACGATACCCGGCCCCACACCTACCCGTTGCAGCTCACTCCCGCAGGGGGCGCCGCCGCGGGGGGGCTGCTGCTCTTCTCCGCCACCGCCGCCGACAGCGTCGGTCTCGCCCTGGAACGGCGCGAGGGGACGGGGTGGCGCAGCCTCGGCAGCCGGGTCGGCATCGACCCGCTGCTCGCCCTGCCGCTGCGCCGGGAGGAGGGCGAACTCCGCCTGCAGGTCTGGTCCGCCTCCGGACGGCCGCTGCCGATCACCGTCGACGGCCGCCGGCTGGAGCGCGAGCCGGCGACGGAGGCGCAGCTCGCCGCCGGCCTGGCACTGCAACCGGTGGCGGATTTGGAGCGCCCGGTGGGCGTCGCCAGCGTGGCGCTGGAGGGCGCGGGAAGTCTCCAGCTCACCCACCCCGATCCGCAGCTCCAGTGGGGGGCGGAGTTCGACACCACCCTGGGCGGCGACCGCCGCGGCGCGCTCGGCGTCCACGCCGAGCGGCTGTGGCTGGTGCGCCCGTTGCAGGACGGGGCGGCGGCGACGGCTGCGGCCCGCCGGCTGTACCTCGCCCCCGGCGAGGAGCTGGCGCTGACCGTCGCCGCCGACCGCCCGACGCCGCTCGACCTCGCCGCGGCCGGCGGGGAGGGGGTGCGGCTGCTGCTCGCCCGCTCCTCCGTCGGACAGCCCGGCCTGCGTCTCGACGGCGGGGCGCGCGCCGCCCTCCAGGGCGCCGCCGAACGGCAGAGCGCGCTGCTGCTCCCCGCCGGCGCGCCCACCGGCCTCGCCGTGCTCGGCGACGCAACGCAGCCCAATCCGATCCCGGTGCGACTCGCCCTCCACGTCTTCGCCGGGGATACCTCGCGGGAGATCCACCCCGGCGACAACGACCTCACCCTGGCGGCGCGCGTCGTCCTCCGGCTCACCCTGCCCGAGGGGGCGGCGAGGTTGGAACTCACCCTGCCCCCCGGAGTCGCCGCCGAACTGCTCGACGGCGACCGTCCGGTGCACACCCTGTGGAGCGGCTCCCGCGCGCAATCCTTCGAGATCGGCGTGCGCGTCGACGGCGCGCGCCTCTACAACACCGCCGACCAAACGCTGCAGGCAACGGCGAGGGTGATCTCGTCGCCGCGCAGCGCCGCCCTCACCCCGGCGGAGCCGCTGATCCGCCGCTTCGCTGCGGCCGGGGTGTGGGTGGTGCCGCTCCCCCTGCCAGCCGAGGCGCGCCACCAGGGAGTGCGGCTGGCGTTGCGCGGCGCCCACCGCGGGGCACAGCTGGTGCAGCACGACGGCCGCGTCCACGGCGGCGAGCGGCCGGCGGTGGACGACGCCGCCATGCTCCAGCTCCACCACGGCGCCGGTATCGTCGCCGCCTGGCTGGCGACCGCCGAGGGGGCAACCACCCTTCAACCGCAACACCGGGCGGAGGGCGATTCGGGGAGCATTCGACTACACGGAGCGAGCACCGGAGTAACGCTGCACAGCGAAGGCGTGGCGGGGCTGGAGCTGAACTACCCCGAACCGGTACTGCTCCAGTGGCGCGGCGCGGACGGTGAGGAGCGCCTTTCACTGGAGGAGCGCGGCGCCGCACTCACCCTGCCGCTGACCGCCGGCGACAACCGGATCGCCCTCTACGGGGTGGACGGGCCGCTCAGCGGCGACCTGCAACTGCACACCCCGCCGTTGGTCACCCTCCGCGAGGGGATCGGCGACCCGCTGCTGCTCCCTCCCGGCGGCAGCCGCCTGTTCCGCATCACCCTGCCACAGCCGACCACCATCGGGCTCGGCATCGACGCCGACCGCGACGAGGTCGGCGGGATCCTGTTCGACGCCGGCGGCCGACAGCTCGGCGAGGGGCTGGTGCAGATGCACGAGCTGGCCGCCGGCGACTACCTGTTCCGCATCGCGGCGCCAGCCGACGGCCCCGCCGTCACCGTCCACCCGGTGCTGGTCGGCACCGAGCTGCCCGACGCCGGGACACCGCCGGCGGAGGTGGTCCGAAAGTATTTGCGGGAGGCCGGAATCGAGCCCCGGTAGGAGCGGCCCCAAGGCCGCGATCGTAACGGAGTGAGATGCGTGAACCCGGCTCGCGGCAGAAACGGACACGGCGCCATCGCGGCCTAAGGGCCGCTCCTACAGGTGAGGCACACCCTTGTGAGCATGAAGATGACGGGAACCAAAATCCTACGCACCCTCTTTCGCGGCGTCCTGCCGGCCCTGCTGATGCTCGCCGCCGCACCAACGCTGGCCCCGCAGGCGGCCCACGCCGCCGCCCCGGCCACCCTCGCCGCGCCGGCGGGGGCGACCCTGGTGCCGGAACACTACCTGCGCCGCTGGGACCCGGTGACCCTCTTCTTCCGCCAGCCCAGCGGCCCGGCCGCGGGCGGCGCCGAGCACCACCCCGATCGGTTCGTCACCCTCCAGCCCGCCCACCCCGGCGTCTACACCTGGCTCGACCACCGCACCCTCCAGTTCCGTCCCGCCGACCCGTGGCCGCCGCTGACCCGCTTCACCTGGCGCTTCGACGATCACCAGCAGACCCTCGCCACCCTCTTCGAGCCGCCGGTCGCCAGCGGACCGGCGGACGGCAGCCGCGACCTCGACCCGGTGCAGAGCATCACCCTCGCCTTCAACCAGCCGATGGCAGCGGAGGCACTGGCGGAGATGGTGCGCATCGAACTGCGCCCGCTGCCGGGGGTCTCCGCGGAGGGCGCGCAGTGGCTCGACCGGCGCGACTTCGACGTCAAGGTGCTCGACCGCGCCGCCACCGACGCCCCCGCCAACTACGTGCTCCAGCTCCACCGGCCGATCCCGGCGGCGACCCTCGCCACCCTCCACCTGCGCCTGTCGCTGGACGACCGGGCAGAGGCGTCGTTCACCCGCATCGAGTTCGCCACCGCCGAACCCTTCACCGCCTCCCGCCTCGGTTGCGCCGGCGCCAGCCTGCCGCTCAGCGCCGAGGGGGTGCGCTACGACCCCGGGCAGGCGCTGCGCTGCCCCCCCAGGGAGCGCGAGCTGGAGCTGACCTTCACCGCGCCGCCGGAGGCGATCGACCCGCTGCAGGCACGCAATCTCCTGCGCTTCGCCCCCGCGGTCGACGGTCTGACCTTCCGCACCGCCGGCCACTCGCTGCTGGTGGCCGGCGACTTCCTCTCCGACACGCTCTATCAGGTGACCCTGCACCCCACCGCGCTGCACGACGCCCGGGGCCGCCCGCTGGTGATGAAGGGCGCCAGCACCCTCCACCTCTTCTTCCCCCGCCGCCACGATTTCCTGCGCTGGGACGGCAACGGCGGCATCCTGGAGCGCTTCGGGCCACAGATGCTGCCGCTGGAGGGGCGCGGCGAGGGGCGCGTCGACCTGCGTATCTATCCGGTCGATCCCTATGACCGCTCCTTCTGGCCCTTCCCTGGGAAGCCGGTGGTGGTCGACGAGAACCGCCGCCCGCCCGGCCCCGGCGAGGCGGCGGAGCCGTACGGCGAGCCCGGCCGCGCCATCTCCGCCCGCGAGCTGGGCGAGCAGATCGCCGCCCTCGGCTCGCCGCCCATCTCCACCCTGGTGGAGCTGCCGCTGCGCCGCGACGCCGGCGGCGCCCGCTTCGGCCTCGACCTGAAGCCCTACCTGGCCCGCCTCGCCGGCGGCGAGCGGCCCGGCAGCTATCTGGTCGGCCTGCGCCGCCTCGGCGAGGCCAGCCGCTCCTGGGTGCGGGTGCAGGTCACCGACCTCGCGCTGACCACCGTCGAGGAGCGCGAACGGGTCCACTTCTACCTCACCTCGCTGGCCAGCGGCGAACCGCTGGGCGACGGCCGCATCCGCATCGAGGGCCACCGCCGCGGCAACGGCGGCGAGCGCTGGGAGACCCTGGCCGAGGGGCGCACCGACGGTAGCGGCCACTTCGCCTGGGACGCCCCCGGCCTCGGCAGGACGCGTGCGGAGGTGCGGCGGATCGTCGTCGAGCGGGGCGACGACCGCCTGGTGCTCGACCCCAGCCGGCCGCCCCAGCGTTTCGCCAAGGGGCGCTGGGACGACGACCACGATACTTGGTTGCAGTGGGCCTTCGACCCGCTCGACCACCGCACGCCACCCGCCCAGCAGCGCTGCCACCTGTTCACCGAGCGGCCGGTCTACCGCCCGGAGGAGCCGGTGCACATCGCCGGCTGGATGCGCAGTAGCAACGACGGCCGCATCACCCCCACCGCGGGCGACGGCGAGCTGGTGATCGACGGCCCGGGCAACGCCGAGTGGCGCTACCCGCTGACCCTCTCGGCGAGCGGCGGCCTCTACCACAAGTTCACCGAAAAAGACCTGCCCACCGGCCGCTACAGCGTCACCTTCCACCACAAGAAGCTCGGCCTCTGCGGCCGGGTCAACTTCACCAAGGAGGCCTACCGCCTGCCGCGCTTCGAGGTGACCCTCAACGGCCCGCGCCACACCGCCCTCGACGCCCCGTTCAAGCTCCTGCTCAACGCCCGCTACTACGCCGGCGGCCAAGTAGCCGACCGCCCGGTGCGCTGGCGGGTGACCCAGTTCCCCTACCGCTGGACACCACAAGCCTGCATTTCCCGCCAGTCCCCTACTGCGGCCGCCGATCCTCCCGCTGTGACGGGGCGTGCTCCCTCCGGGCTCCTCAACATAGGGTCGACTATGCCTTCGTCGCCCTCCGGTCCGCGCGCCCCGTCACAGCGGGGTCTCGACGCCCTCGCTACGGAGACTGGCGGGAAATGCAGGCTAGCGACAGGCTTCGTCTACTCCACCGACTCGCGCTACGGCGGCAGCGACACCTTCCGCGCCACCCCACGGCACGAGGAGCAGGGCGAGACCGACGCCGAAGGAATGGCCGAACTCGCCCTCGACCCGACCATCGAGACCACCGCCCAGCCGCGCCGCTACGTGGTCGAGAGCACCGTCACCGGCGCCGACGACCAGACCGTCAGCGCCACCCACGAGGTGCTCGCCCTGCCCCCCTTCGTGCTCGGCATGAAGCTGCCGCGCTACCTGGAGCGGGCGGAGGCGATCGAGCCGGCGATCATCGTCGTCGGCCCCGACGGCCAGCCGCTCGCCGGCCAGGCCTTCAAGCTGCGCCTGCTGCATCGCCAGTGGCACTCCCACCTGCGCGCCGCCGACTTCAGCCGCGGGGATGCCCGCTACGTCACCGAGGAGGTGGAGACGCCGCTCTTCGAACGGACGTACCGGAGCGGCGCCGAAGCGCTCGCCCCGAGTCTTCCGATCGACCGCTCCGGGGTCTACGTGGTGGAGCTGGAGGCGCGCGACCGCCTCGGCCGCACCCAGGTGCTGCGCCTCGACCTGTTCGCCGGCGGCGACCAGCCGGTGACCTGGGCGCGCCCGCCGGCGCGCACCTTCAGCGCCACCCCGGCACGTAGCGACTACGCCCCCGGCGACGAGGCCGAGATCGTCCTCGAAAGCCCGTTCCAGAACGCCCGCGCGCTGGCCATCGTCGAGGAACCCGACGGGCGCAACCGCTACCAGTGGCTCGACGTGCGCAACGGCACCGCCACCTTCCGCCTCACGGTGCGCCGCGAGCACCTGCCGCGCCTGCCGGTCCACTTCGTGCTGCTGCGCGGCCGCCTGGCGGGGGCGCCGCCGCGCAACGACGCCCTCGACCTGGGCAAGCCGGCGACGCTGGCCACCACCGCCTGGATCCGGGTCAACGACGCGGCCCACCGCATCGACGTCGCCCTGGAGTACCCGGAGAAGGCACGGCCGGGCGACGAGGTGGAGGTGGCGATCACCCTGCGCGACCGCGACGACCGCCCGCTCGCCGGCGAGGTGGCGCTGTGGCTGGTGGACCAGGCGGTGCTCGCCCTCGGCCAGGAGCAGCGCCTCGACCCGCTGCCCGACTTCATCCCCAGCCGCGAGAGCCGCACCACGCTGCACGACACCCGCAACCTGACCCTCGGCCACCTGCCGCTGCGCCGCCTGCCGGGCGGCGACGGCGCCATGAACGAGATGGCGGCGGCCAAGGCGCTGCTCGACAAGGTCTCGCCGCGCCGCAACTTCCAGCCGGTGCCCTACTTCGCCCCGGCGATCCGGGTCGGTGACGACGGCCGCACCGTGGTCAAGGTGAAGCTGCCGGACAACCTCACCAACTTCTCCCTGCGCGCCAAGGCGGTCTCCGGCAACGACCGCTTCGGCTTCGCCGAGGGGCGCCTGGCGGTGCGCCTGCCGGTGATCGTCCAACCCTCGCTGCCGCGCTTCGTGCGCCCCGGCGACCGCTTCAACGCCACCGCCATCGGCCGCATCGTCGACGGCGACGGCGGCCCCGGAGAGGCCGCCGTCGACACCGAGGGGCTGAAGGTGGACGGCGCCCCCCATCAGAGCTTCAAGTGGGACACCGGCACGCCGCAACGGATCGACTTCCGCCTCACCGTACCCACCCCGGAGTACGACGAGGAGGGGCGGCCGACCCGCGACAAGGTCTCGGTGAAGATGGCGGTGGAGCGCAGCGCCGACCACAGCCGCGACGCCTTCGCGGTCACCCTGCCGCTGCTCCCCGACCGCCGCCCGCGGGTACGCCGCCAACTGGCCGAGCTGGCGGCCGGCGAGACGCTGACCCTGCCGGCGCTCGACGAAGAAGTACGTCCCGGCACCCTGCGCCGCACCCTGCTGCTCAGCGACCAGCCGGCGCTGGTGCGCATGGCCGCCGGGCTCCACTACCTGATGGAGTACCCCCACGGCTGCACCGAGCAGCGGCTGAGCCGGGCGCGGGTGCAACTGGGCAGCGGACGCCTCGACCAGCTGCTCCAGCAGCCGGGCGACGACGCCCGCCGCCGACGCGACGTCGAAGGCACCATCGACTGGATCGCGCGCGTGGTCCACGACGACGGCACCGTCGGCTACTGGCCCGGCTCGGAGGGCTACCTCTCACTCACCGCGTGGAGCGCGATCTTCCTGCTCGAGGCGCGCGACGCCGGCTTCACCCCCCCGCCGCAACTGCTCGACCGGTTATTGGAGGCGCTGCGCCAGTCGCTGCGCTCCGACTACCGCGAGCGGATCTTCGGCGGCCCCTACAGGGAGCGGGTGTGGGCGCTCACCGCGCTGGCCCGCGCCGGACGCCTCGACGCCGGCTACGCCGCCGAACTGGTGCGCCGCGCCGACAGCCTCGATCTGGAGTCGGTTGCCCTGCTGCGCCGCGCACTGAGCGACAGCCCGGCCGCCACCCCCGAGGCGCTGCGGCAGCTCGACCGACGGCTGTGGGACGGCGTGGTGCTCCAGCTCTACCAAGGCCACGAGCGCTACGCCGGCCTGCAGGAGACGGCGAGCGCCGCCCCGCGCGAGGTGCTCCCCTCGGAGACCCGCACACTCGCCCAGTTGCTGCGCGCCGAGGCCCACGCCGACGACGGCGTCGGCCCGGCCGACGGCCGGCAACTGCTGCTCGACGCCCTGGTCACCCTCGGCCGCGGCGACGGCTGGGGCAGCACCAACGCCAACGCCGCCGCCCTGCTCGCCCTCGGCGAGCTGCTGGAGAGCGGCAGCGGCAGACCGGTACGGGAGGTGGCGCTGCATATGGCGGAACGCAACGAAACGCTTCAGGTGGGGGGCGGGCAGCCGCTGCAACGCCTCCACCTGGACGGGCCGGAGGCGATCGAGCTCCAAGCCGACTCCGTCACGGAGAGACGCCTGCTCAGCGTCCAGTTGGACACCCGCTACCTGCCCGCCGCACCGGGCAGCGAGCAGCGCGCCGAGGCCGCCGGCTTCGTCATCCGCCGCGAACTGGAGCTGGTGCGTGACGCAGGAGAGCCACCGACCCGCGTGGCGCTGGAGCAGCCGGGAATGCAGGTGCCGTTGACGGTGGGCCAGGTGGTGGAGGAGCACGTCGAGCTGGTCAACCCGGAGGCGCGTCACTTCGTCGCGGTGGTGGTGCCGCTGGCCGCCGGCATGGAGCCGCTCAACACCGCGCTGGCCACCGCCCCGCCGGAGGCGACGCCGAGCGCGGGCAACACCCTCGCCCCCGCCTACACCGCGTTCCTCGACGACCGCATGGCGTATTACTACGACGCCCTGCCCAAGGGCACCTACCACTTCCACTTCCGCACCCGCGCGACCATCCCCGGCGCCTACACCCAGCCGGCACCCTACGCCGAGATGATGTACCGCGAGGCGGTGCGCGCCGACGGCAACGGCGCACGCATCCTGATCACCGCCGAAGGCGAAAAACAACCGCCCAAAAAAGCGGAATGAACCGCAGATTTCGCTTCGTAGGTCGGCGCTACCGCGCCGACGCAAACGGGGGCACCGCCGAAAAACCCCGCACCGCCCCAGCCGAACGGGAGCCGCGCTCGGCAAGGACCTCCCGCGCCACACCCCGCTGCCCCCGTTCACGTCGGCGCGGTAGCGCCGACCTACACCCCGTTCGACGCTGAGCAATGCGCCTTCTTGACCTCACCCGCCGGCAACGCCGGCTGACAGCCCTCCTCCTCGTGCTCACCGCCCTGAGTTGGCCCTGCCTGCGCGCCTGGCAACTCGCCACCCTCCACGCCCCACCCCCCACCCTGCTGCTGCTCGACCGCCACGGCGCCTTCCTCACCGAAACCGGCGACCCGGACCTCGGCTACGGCTACTGGCCCATCGAACAGCTGCCCCCCCGCCTGGTCGCCGCCACCCTCGCCCTCGAAGACCGCCACTTCCACGACCACCCCGGCGTCGACCCGCTGGCCATCGGCCGCGCCCTGTGGCAGAACCTGCGCGCAAGCGAGCGGGTCTCCGGCGCCTCGACCATTGCCATGCAGGTGGCGCGGATGCAGGACCCCGGCCCGCGCACCTACGGCCGCAAGGCGCTGGAGGCGCTCACCGCCCTCCTCCTCACCCTGCGCCACGGCCGCGAGGCGGTGCTGCGCCACTACCTGCGGCTGGTCCCCTACGGCAACCGCATCCACGGCATCGCCTACGCCGCCCGGCGCTACCTGGACAAGCCGGTGGGCGACCTCAGTTGGGCGGAGATCGCACTGCTCGCCGCCATCCCCCAGTCGCCGACGCGGATGAACCCGCTACGCCCCGCGGGGCGCCGCCTCGCCACGCGCCGCGCCGAACGCGTCCTCGACACCCTGGCGGGCGCCGGGTTATTCGATGCCGACGCCCTGGCCCTCGCCCGCCACCAGCTGACCCAACTGCGCATCCCCGACCCGGCGATCCGCGAACCGGCGGCGATGCATGCGCTGCTGCGGCTCGCCGACGAGCTGCACCCGCCGGAGCATGGCGAACCGCGCCTCCACACCTCCCTCGACCTGACCTTGCAACGGCGCCTCACCGAGCTGACCGCCGACCGCGTAGCGGGCTGGAGCGAACGCGGCGCCCACCAGGCGGCGGCCGTGGTGATCCGCCGCAGCGACCGCCAGGTGCTCGCCTGGGTCGGCTCCCCCGACTACTTCGCCACCCCCGGCGGCGCGATCGACTACGCCCGCACCGCGCGCTCGCCGGGGAGCGCGCTGAAGCCCTTCATCTACGCGCTGGCCCTGGAGCGCGGGGTGATCGACAGCGGCACGATGCTCTACGACCTGCCGGCGTTCGCCGACGGCGTCGGCAACATCGACGGCGAATTCCTCGGCCCGCTGCTGCCGCGCCAGGCGCTGGCCAACTCGCGCAACGTCCCCGCCACCTGGCTGGTGGCGCAGACCGGCGTCGACGAGGTGTACCACTTCCTGCGCCGCCTCGGCCTCGACGACGGCCGCCGCCCGGCCCGCCACTACGGCCTGGGGATGGCGGTGGGCGCACTGCCCACCACCCTGGAGCGGCTGCTGCGCGCTTACGGCGCGATCGCCGACGACGGCGTGCTGCACGACCTGAACTGGCTCCGCGATACCCCGCCCGACCCCGGCCGACGGGTGCTGAGCAGCGAGAGCGCCCGCCTGATCACCCGCTACCTCGCCGACCCGCTGGCCCGCCTCCCCTCCTTCCCGCGCATGGGCACCACCGAATACCCCTTCCCCGTGGCGGTGAAAACGGGCACCTCGCAGGACTACCGCGACGCCTGGGCGGTGGCCTGGTCCACCGAATACATGGTGGGGGCGTGGGTGGGACGGGAAGACGACCAGCCGATGGAGCGCCTCGGCGGCGCCGACAGCGCCGCCGTGCTGGTGAAGGCCGTACTGAGCGAATTGCAGCCGAAGGCAACCACCGGCACCGCCGACCTCGCCTTCCCGCCACCGGCCGGCTATCGCCGCTTCGAGCTGTGCGCCTACACCGGCGGCCGCGCCAGCGGGCTGTGCGCCCCGACCCTCAGCGAGTGGCTGCCGGAGAACCATCCCCCGCCGCTCGACCAAGACCATCTGCGGATCTGGATCGACCGGAAAACCGGAGAACCGGCCGGTCCCGACACCCCCGCCGACCAACGCGAGGCGCGCACCATGGTCCGGCTACCGGCACGGCTCACCGCATGGGCGAAGCAACACCAAATCGCCATGCTGCCGGCGCCCCCCCCGGACACCGCCGACCACCCGGCGGCGACGGCGACCGATCCCCCCGCCGCACCGCGCCTGCGTGAAAGCGAGCGCCCGATCACCCTCACCCTGATGTCGCCCACCTCCGACCTCCACCTGCTGCGCAACCCCGAGGTCCCGGCGGAGCTGGACACCCTCACGCTGCGCGTGGACCCCGTTCCCACGGTAGCCCAGGTGGTGTGGTACGTGGACGACCAGCCTTACCAAGTGAGCCCGGCCCCCTTCGATGCACGCTGGCCGCTGACCCCCGGCGTCCACACCATCGAGGCGCGCCTCCCCTACCGACCGGAGCGCTCCCGGCGGGTCACGGTGACGGTGGAATAACGCCTTGGGAACGACGTCCCAACGCCCGAGACAACTGGCCGCCATCAACTCCGGGTGGTAGATTTGCACGGCTACGACTTATAGGACTTTTACATCACAAGACCGATAACCCATCCGTCGATGATGGCGTCTTCCAAGCACTCGCCGACCCGATGCCGTTTGCCGCCCCAGGAACCTGTCGGCCAAACACCGGAACATCGGGTTCTCTCTCCACTCCCCAGAACAAGGAACCACCTCATGCTCAAGACCCTTTTGCGCCCGACGATGCTGAGCGCCCTGCTCCTTGCAGCGAACACCGGTGTCCAGGCCCAGGCGCTCTTCGACGACAGCGACCAGACCCTGCGCATCCCGCTGGTCATGGTGATGAACACCGACGGCACCGCCAACGAATACTATTCCGTCACCTTGCGGCTGGCCTCCGCCAACCCCCTGGTGTTCGCCCTGCAGTCCGCCGCCCCCGGCGACGAGAGTCAGGTGGATGGCAGCGAGCCCTTCTTCGACACCGCCACCAACCGGATCACCCTGGACAACGTGCAGGCCAACATCGGCGGTGAGACCCTCTACTACGACCTGAGCATGCAGTTCGGCGCCCAGGGCTTCTCCGTCACCAGCCTGGTCCCCCGCGACACCGCGAACAGCGACAGCGGCGAACAGGGCAGCAGCGGCACCTCCAACTTCACCGAAGAGAGCGGCTACCGCCTGACCAGCGCCGCGGCCAGCTCCACCGTGGAGCTCGCCGACGGCAGCTTCCGCACCTATTTCACCGACGGCTACCACGTCGACATCTTCACCGCGACCTCCGCGGACGGTCTGAACTGGTCGACCCCGGAATACATCCAGGGCATCACCGCGCAGAACCGCGACGGCGATCCGGTCTTCCACGCCCCGTCGGTGATCCGCCTGGAGGACGGCTCCTTCCTGATGGCCTACCAGTCCACCACCGAAGGCTCGGGGGGCACCCAGTCCAGCACCATCTATCTCGCCACCTCCACCGACGGCGTCACCTTCTCCGGCTCCTCCACCGAACCCTCGGTCATGCCCTGGTCCGGTGGCCTCGAGGTGCGCAGCCCCGGCCTGATCCAGCTGGACGGCACCACCCTGCGCATCTACTACGAGGACTACTTCTCGAAACTGCGCAGCGCCCTATCCACCGACGGTGGCGCCAGCTGGACCCCGGAAGGCGAGATCGGCCTGAGCGGCGCCTCCGGACTCTATCCGAGCCTCGACGACCCGGAGATCGTCCGCCTCGCCAGCGGAGAGTACCGCCTCTACTTCGCCGGCACCCCGGTCTCGGAGGTCACCGACACCACGGCCAGCCGCGGAGACATCTACGCCGCCACCTCGACCGACGGTCTCAACTTCACCATGGAACAGGGCCTCCAGATCGCGGGCTCCGCCAGCCGGCGCGTCAGCAGCCCCGACGTGCTGACCTTGAGCAGCGGCGGCACGCGCCTCTATTTCCGCGAGATCACCTACGACGCAAGCGGACTGCCGGTCTACCAGGAGGGTTGCAGCTACTGCGGCAACATCGGCAGCGCGTTTTCCAGACAGTGAGGCGTCGCCCTCCCTCTCGTGCGAGGGGGGGGCGATAGATGATCCAGCGGAACCATTTGCCCCCCCCGGATTGGGGGGCTCTGCCGCTGTTGTGAGCTTGCAGCCACTATGCAATGTGAAAGACCT
Source organism: Endothiovibrio diazotrophicus (assembly GCF_054657215.1). Classification (NCBI taxonomy): domain Bacteria; kingdom Pseudomonadati; phylum Pseudomonadota; class Gammaproteobacteria; order Chromatiales; family Thioalkalispiraceae; genus Endothiovibrio; species Endothiovibrio diazotrophicus. The sequence continues at coordinate 8,427 of NZ_BAAHXB010000044.1, read as the reverse complement.
GACCCCACCGCTGCGCCGACCCACCATGCAAGAGATGCTGCCCTCGGTGTCCATCACATCCAACTGACCGCCCCCCCGCCCAAGATCCCCACCCCGCCGGTGACGGCCATCACAAATGGCCGCCGACGCGGCGGGGGATAGCAAGTAGCCTGGATGGAGCATAGCGGAATCCGGGGATTCCCGAAGGCTGTCCCACACGTCCTGGATTCCGCTACGCTTCATCCAGGCTACTTGCTCATCCCACATTACAGTATCGACTTACCGTCACCCAGTAAAGATATGCTTCTCCGTAAGATCCCAAGCTCTTCACTTGAGATCTTTCATATATCACGTCAAGAAAAGAAAGCATTGCCTTGTATGCTTGCACCTCACTCGATTATATATTTTTTTCATCGATCCCTGAGATTGGAGAAAATAGTATATTGATCTCAGCCAATATTCGAAGAAGACGCTTGATGCCAATGATCTCCGAGAGGATCTCGTTATTTGGAGATAATATATCGCCAATTCGGCCACACCACCACACACTTGAACTGCAATAGCACCTTTATTCTAGAGAAAAAATCAAATGAAAATACACACCTTCTCCGCCCCATTGTTGCGCTGCCCCTAGCCACGATTCAACTAGTCGCCCAGCAGTTTCAGTGGAACTCTCCCAAAATCTTCTCGCACCAGAAACAAACACAACATATCCCGGCAAATCAATCCACTCAAGATCAGCTACGCACTCATCAAACGCATCCCAATTGTTTCCAAAGTAATCCGGAAAACTCAATGCCGTTGAGAAAGCATCAAAAAATTCTACATCCGACGCCACTGCAAACAAGTCGACATCAATCACTTTCACTCCGCTTTCAAGCAGATCTTTTCTCACGTTTCTGGATGAATCAGCACTCAGAAAGTGAATGCATTGCCAGCTTGGCGCCGTCATGGCATCTAATGTTCTCATTAATGGCGTCTCGGGTCGATTTCAACAAATGATCGATAGTGATCGTTCGAGTAGTACGTCCTTCCGGTGTTTTCATCCCGTACTATCCGCCGAGCACCACGATTGCTTTGTCCGGGAGTGGGAACCGTGTATTCACGATAATTTCCATCCGGCAATTTTCCCTCTCGATTGAAGAATTGGGTTCCGTCTTTTCTGTATAGCATTGGGCTGCCATTTTCTATCCGATCAAGAACCTCGTTGATTTCTCGAACAATGGCATCGTCCGAGAAGGGTAAATTTCTGGCACCTTCGGCAACGTTATCACATTGCCGAATAATACCAATCCCTGCCGGCAAGAACGGAACAGCAGCTCCCAGCGCATCAAATGCTACCCCCAAGCCATTCAGCAGGCTAGGCTCCCTACGGTATTCGTCGATACTCAAGCCGAGACTGATGAGGTCGAAGGCTGTCTCCGGGGTAAACGCCAAACCACGCGGATCAACCCACCGAACAGGGTTCTGGCCGGAATAGCCGTAGGTATTCAATCCCCCGTCAAGCCCGACCGGATCACTCTCCACATACCGTCCGCTGGCCGGATCGTAATCGCGGAAGTAGTTGTAGAAGAGCCCCGTCTCCGCATCCTGGTACTGCCCAGGGAAACGCAACGCGATCTCGGTGTCGATGCCGTCCCCATCCGGGTCGGTCTCCGGCGGCTGCGCACCGAAGGCGTCCCCCTGCCAGCGCCAGACCAGCCGGCCGGTGGCGTCGGTTGCCCAACGCGGGGTGGCGAGGTGGTCGGTGTGGAGGTAGAGGATCGCCTCGCTGCGTACCGTACCGTGGGCGTCGGCGTTCAGGTCGATACGGGCGACGGGCTGGTCGTCGGCCCACACCCAGGCGTGGAGCGGGCGGCCGTCGGCACTGGTCTCCTCGATCAGCCGGCCGGCCACGTCGTAGTGGAAGAGGCTCTCGGCACCGTTGCCATTGCCGTTGCTGTTGACGTTGACCCCGCCGTTCTGGCCGGGGGCGGTCTCCAGGCCGTAGGCGTTGCCATGGCCGTTGCCGCCGGCGGCACGGCGGCCGCCGGTGACCACCGCCTTGGCGATCCGTCGGCCGAGGGCGTCGTAGCGGTTGAGCACCGTCCGATTGCCCGACTGGACCTCGCTCAGGCGGCCGGCGGCGTCGTAGGTGAATACGCGCCCTTCGGCGTCGGTGAGGGTGTTGCCGGCGGCGTCCAGGGTGACCGGGCTGCCGGCGATGGCAGAGAGCCGGTTGCTGTCGGCTTCGTAGGAATAGCTCCCCCGCGTGCTGTCCTCGGTGCGGTTGCCGTTGGCGTCGTAGGCGTAGTCGATCCGGCCGCCCGGGGTGGTCTCGTCGATCAGTCGATCGAGGGCGTCGTAGCCGTAGTCGTAGGTGGCGCTGGTGACGTTCTGGTTCAGCAGGTTGCCGTTGGCGTCGTAGGTGAGGAGCCGCTGGGCGACGCTGCCCAGCTGCTCGTCGGTGAGCCGGCCGCGGAGGTCGTAGCGGCGGCTCTCCACCAGGCCGTTGCCGAAGGTCTGGCCGGTGAGCCGGCCGGCGGCGTCGAAGCTGCGCTGGTCGGCGAGCACGGTGGTCACGCCGTCGAGGATGGAGTAGACCGCGGTGATCCGCCCGAGGGCGTCGCGGGGAGTGTGGATCTCGCGGCCGTCGGGGTAGGCGACGGCGGTGAGACGGTCGGCGGCGTCATAGCCGTAGCGGGTAGCGAAGGTGGTATCGCCCTCCTCCCGCGTCGTCTCGCTGACCCGGCCGAAACCGTCATAGGCGTAGCTCAGGCGGGTGTGGCTCTGCTCGATGGCGCAGAGCCGGCCGAGGCCGCCGCTGCAGTCGTCGTAGGTGTAGGCGACGTCGTCGGCGGTGTCGGGGTAGTCGATGGCGGTGAGGCGGCCGGCGGCGTCGTAGGCGTAGGTGGCGGTGATGCCACGGGCGTCGGTGCGGCTCGTCCGGTTGCCGGCCGCGTCGTAGGTGTAGGTGGTGGTGCCGCGGTCGGGGCTGCTCTCCTCCAGCCGGTTGCCGAGGTCGTCGTAACGGTAGCCGGTGGTGGCGCCGTTGGGGGCGGTGACCGAGGCGAGGCGGTCGGCGACGTCGTAGTCGTAGCGGGTCACCCCGGCGAGGGCATCGACTGTCTCGCTGAGGCGGCGCAGGGGGTCGTAGCTGTAGGCGGTGGCGTTGCCGTTGGGATCGGTTTCGCCGGTGAGGTTGCCCACCGCGTCGAGCAGCCGGTCGGTGATGGCGTCGGCCTCGTTGATCCGGGTGACCCGGCTGCGCAGGTCGTAGCCCCGCTCGATTCGCTGCACCAGGGTGCCGGCGGGGTCGCGCAGCCGTTCGACGGTGCGGTTGCCGGCGGCGTCGTAAGAGTAGCCGACCCGGTTGCCGAGGGCGTCCTCCACCGCGGTCAGGTCGTGGGCGGCGTCGTAGTGGTAGCGGAGGGTGGCGCCGTCCGGGGTGGTCAGCGAGGTGAGTTGGCCCGCCGGGTCGTAACCGTAGGTGGTGGTGCGGGCCGCCCCTTCCAGCGGAGTCTCGATCACTTCGGTAAGGCGACCACGGGTGTCGTAGCGGTAGCCGGTGGTGAGGCCGTCCGGGGCGGTGGTGAGCTGGAGGCGGCCGTTGGCGTCGTAGGCGTCAAAGGTGGTGGTGTGGCCGAGGGAGTCGGTGACGCTGGCAAGCCGGCCGCAGCGGCCGCCGTCGGTGCAGTCGTAGTAGCTGAAGGTGGTGGTATCGTCGACGTCGGTGCGCGGGCCGTCGCTGGCGGTGAGGCGGCCGCGGTCGTCGTAGCTCAGGGCGACGCTGCGGCTGACCGGGTCGCCGTCGGGGGTGAAGCCTTCGACGGTGAGGGTGACCGGCTTGAGGGCATCGTTGTAGTCGATGCGGGTGACCTTGAGCGCACCGTCCTGCACCGAGGGCTCCTTGATGCGGGTGGGGAGGTCGAGGTCGGGGTCGAGGTAGGTGATGGTGCGTTCTCGGGCCTCGGGGGTGCCGTCGGCCTCGATCACCGCGATGCGCTGGTGGGTGTCGTTGTAGCGGAAGGCGGTGGCGACGCCGGCACGGTCGATGCTGCGCACCCGGTTGTTGGCGGCGTCGTAATCGTGCCGGTAGCTGGAACCGTCGGCCCCGTCGATCAGCTCGGTGAGGAGATGGGCGCCATTCTGCTCCAGGTAGTGGCGTTCGATGGTGGTGCCGTTGGCGTCGGTGACGGTGGAGGAGAGACCGTCGGCGGCGTAGTCGAAGGTGAAGCGTTCCTGGGGAACGCCGTTGCCGGTGTCGGGGAAATGGGTCTCGACGACCCGCCCCTCCCCGCCGTAGCGGTAGGAGACGTAGCGGTCGCCGTTCTCATCGACGATGCCGCTGAGGACCGGGGCGTCGGGGTCGTCGTAGCGGTAGCCGCGGGTGGTGGCGTCGGGATAGGTGACCGAGGTGAGGCGGCCTTCGCCATCGTAGTAGTAGCTGGTGCGGTTGCCGGCGGGATCGGTGAGGCCGATCAGGTGGCCATCGGCACCCCAGATGAGCGCCAGGCGGTGGCCATCGGGGTCGGTGATGGAGGTGAGTTGGCCGGCGGCGTCATAGCCGTAGAGGGTGGCGTTGCCGGCGGGATCCCGCTCACTGAACAGGCGGCCGTCGAGGGCGTAGCGCTCTTGGGCACCGCCGGGCAGGTGGAGGGTGAAGCCGTCGAGCGCCTCGGTCAGGCGCAGGGCGCTGTCCGGATCACCGGTCCACACCCCATCGGCGCCGGTGAAACTTTCACCGCGACCGCTCCCCTGGCGGACGGTGATCGTCGTGCCTTCGATCTCCAGGCGCTTGAAGCGGTCACCGCTCCAGCCGATGCCGAGACCCAGGTCGCCGGACCACTGACTGTTGTAGCTGCGGGTGAAGGTGAGGCCGGTGGGGGCGGAGTAGTCGACCGCCTGGTGGTAGACGTTGCCGTTGGCGGCGTTGCACGGGTCGCCGACGGTGCTGCCGCAGGGGGGCTTGCCGAGATCCTTGTCGTTGGCATTGGCCGTCGTCGGGACGGGTTCCAATTCGACCCAAGCATAGGTCGTTTGGGCGCCGGCGAAGATGGTCATGAAGGCGGTCTGGGGCAGGGTGGCCGGATTGCCGGCGAGGTCCTTGCCGTCCCACACCACCGTGTGGGTGAAGCGTGCGTACTGATTGAACCAGTAGCTGTAGGTCCATGGTGAACCATAGCTGCTGATCGGGCCGTACTCAGCTCCGGTAAGCTCGCCGACCAGTTGCTGGCCGGCGACGTCCACCAACACCAGCGGGGTGTACATCTGGCTCGGTACGGTCCAGTACCAGTTGGCGTACTCGAAGGTGGTGACCTGAAGGGTGACCGGCTCGCCGGGGGTGAACGGGTTCGGCACGGCGCTCTGGCTCTCCGGCCAGATGGCGTTGCAGGTGCCGTAGGTGCTGCACGCCGCAGCGGGCCGGGCGCCGAGGAGAGCAAGCAACAAAAGTGCAAATAGCGGGAGAAGACGGAGGGCGCGATCCATGGCGAAGGGCTCCTTGGGTATCGGTGTATTGCGCAGCCGATTGGGTATTTCTACGGTATATATCGGTTAACTCTAACCCGAGAGCTGATCACGAAACCAGTGCAGAATACTGAAATCATTGTAGGAAATTTCGCAAAAAATAGCGCATTTTCCTGATAGGCTACCGGAGAATCGCTCATAGAGGTTCATTCTGAAGGAACTCTGAGTGAGGCATTTGATGGCGGCGAGTCGCCCCGCTGGTCCACCAGCACAAACAGGTCCCGGGCGCGGCCAAACACGTTCGATTCTCAAGGCGGGAGGACGACGGCCGCAGGGACACCATCCTGAACTGTCGCCACGACGTCACCAAGCCGTGCAAGCAATGGAAGGTCGGTGGTAATCCTGATACCGCCAACTGGGAAACGAGGTCTGCTCCAATGGGCGGGAATGCACAGAGAAGACACTCTCCTGTTGAATCGAGTGGCTCCTGTCCAAGAATGACCGCTGTCGGCCAGGAGCGGACAAGGGCGTAGGAAAAAGGCAAGACCCTGTCGCACGCAAGCACGCAAGCGGACTGCCGGTCTACCAGGAGGGCTGCAGCTACTGCGGCAATATCGGCAGCGCGTTTTCCAACCAGTAAGATGTCGCCCCCCCCTCTCGCGTGAGGGGGGGGGGCGACAGGTGATCCACCGGAACCATTTACCACCCAGGTAGAGGGGCTCTGCCGCCATTGTGAGCTTGCAGCCACTATGCAATAGAAAGACCTGACTCCGCTGCGTGTTTCAACGGGAGAGGCCGAAAACGATCAGAACGGCTGAAGGGCATTAACCGGCACACTGTAGGTCCCTAGCGTGGTGCCGTTGTACTGAACCTGGACCTGCTCGTGGGCGATCAACGGAGCAACTTCACTACTGCTGCTGGTCCACTCAATGGAACCATAACCGCCTCCGTTGCTACCGCTGGAAATCGCTACGACCCCCGTCTGGCGGGGCCCCAAAGAGACCGGTGTACCTACTGGATCAGAGGTGCCAAACCCCCACCCAGTAGCGATGTTGTCCCCCGCCTCGCTCGCCTCCGTGTAGCTGTACCCAGATTCATCGTATAGGGTGATCTTTACATCTACGCTTGAATTGGATGTATTGGTCACATAGATGATGCAATTCCAGCTGCCAGTACCCTTCAGCCAGGATGGAAGAATAGCGGACCCGCTGCCACCGGCGAGCGCCGTCGACGCAACCCCCAACTGGGTCATCGCACCCGCCACCAGTGCCATATAGACGTTTTTCACTTTGCAATACTCCTATTTCGACTTCCCTCTGTTCATAGGCGGCGCACTGGGGGACCGTCACACCATGGTCGTCCGACACATGAAGCGGAAAACCGTTCCCCAAGCACACGCGAAAATATACCAAAGAGTGGATAGCCCTCACCATGTGGACAGCTTATGGTGCCGTGGAATAAGCGGGTTTCTGGTGAGTTATTCGTCCCGCGCGCCATATTCACCGCCCCCGTTCACCAAAGAACAAGTGCATCCGGGCACCAACGGCCCCAGGGTCATCCACCTATCCAGCGGAAAATACCGCCCCTACTTCACGAGTACGCCAGAAGCGGAGGCCTCCAACACCACGGCTATCCGCGGCGACATCCACGCCGTCACCTCGAACGACGGCCCCAACTTCACCCTGGAATAGGGCCCGCAGATAGCGAGCTTCGCCAGCCGGCGCGTCAGCAAGTAGCCTGGATGGAGCATAGCGGAATCCGGGGATTCCCGACGGCTGTCCCACACGTCCTGGATTCCGCTGCGCTTCATCCAGGCTACTTGCTATTTTTCGTTGGCAATGTTAACGAAGAAATCTCTGTGTCAAGCGCAGTTGTACCTGTAAGCGCTCTTTCAACACTTGGCCTTAGCTTCTCATCAACGTTTATTTCGAAAGCATCCATGTGATTTTCCATATTTGTGCAACATCCAAAAAAGTGAAATCCCGCGGCGTAACCCACCTCCAAGGACGTTGAAGTTGATCGCGTAAGCATCGGGAGCGCCGCCATTTTCCGTGCTGACGGCCACGATAATGGCCATAGGCAAGACGGACGCTCGAGCCGTACAACACCCACCGGCAACAACTCAAGGCTAACCGCCCAATCACAACGCCTCGGACGGCGCTCCTTCTTCGATTCGCCGCATCCGGCGCAGATAGCGATCGATGAACTCGGCGACCGTCAGACCGTGCTCCTGCGAATAGTTCTTAGCGAACTCTACGTCTTCGCGAGGCAGGCGAACCGTCACCTTATGCGACCTGATAGATAACCGGGCGATATTCCGGCGGTGGAATGGGCTTTCCATTCTCTTTTGCAGCGGCCAACCAACTCTCTTTGGCAGCAAGGACTTCCGTCAGGGCTTGATTGGGTGTTTCCGCGAAAGCTGAGCACGCTTTAAGATCCGGGATATCCGCAATATAGCCCTCGTCCTCTTCGCTATAAAAAATATTAATGTGATAGTCTTTCATCACTCGCCTCAGGCGCGACCTGCTTTGCGATATCCGGTGAAGCGCAAGCGAGGGAGGAGACCTCCCCGACGGAAAGCCCAACGATTTCGGCCACCTCGTCTGCCGATACGCCCCTGGCCAGAAGGGTTCGGGCGATTCGCCTCTTTCCCTCTTCCAATCCCTCTTCCCGGCCTTCGCTCCGCCCGAGTTCTCTCCCCTCCTCCATCAACAACCGACTCCACCGCTCCACCGCCTCGGGATCATCCAACGCCGGCGCCGCCGGAGGTTCCACGTCATCGCCATACCCCGGTGCCGTCGGCAGCGTTCCCACCGCATCGGCGCCGAAGAGGCCATCGAGCTTCTCCCGGCTGGCATCCAGTACCCGGCCGGCCAAGTCGAGCACCTGCTCGCGCAGCACGGTGAGCTGCTCGTCGCTGATCCGGTACTCCTTGGAGTAGCGCGCCTCGATGTAGGCGCGCTTGAGCAGGTCGAAGCGCTCGCGGTCGTCGGGCGCGCC
>NZ_BAAHXB010000043.1:0-44258 GCF_054657215.1 Endothiovibrio diazotrophicus | reverse complement strand
CGCGCAAAGGGGCGCATACTTGCCGTATGCAACCCTTTGCGCAACGCCGCCGGGCGGAGGGCAGATCGGCGTTCCAAAACAGGAAGTTATTTTTTCGCGGACCCTTAAGTGTACTGCCCCGTATCTCTCAACCCACGTGCTCCCCAATGAGGCGGAACTCGCCCGGTACATCCTGTCAGCGCCCTTCAGAAATAGAAGGCGAGTTCCGCCTGAAGGTAGTCGTCGCGCTCCAACCCGCTCAGCGGATCATCGCGGGTATCGCCGTCGAAGAAGCGCGCCTCCAGGTTGAGCTTCCAGTGATTGCCGAAGCGCCGGCTGGCCTCGACGCTGAAGGCGCGACCGGCCCCGCCCAGGTCCTGAATCACCCCGGCGAGCAGCTCCGAGCTGTCGACGTCGTTGAGGGTGAGGCGGGCGCCGAGGAAGAGATCGTCGGCGAACGGCGTGGTGGCGGCATCGCCCCGCTCGTCCCACAGATACTCGCCGAGCAGCCCCAGGTCGGCGTCGTCGAACACCCCGTAGCGGGTGTACTCGAAACCGCCGGTGAGCGCGGCGTAACGGCCGCCCGGCGTGGCGCGGGAGATCGCCTCCAGCTTCCACAGCCAGGCGTCGAAGGTACCCTGGAGCTCCAGGCCGGTCTGGCGGATCAGTTCGTAGCGGGGGATCAACACCGGATTGCCCGCCCCGTCGACGTCGGCACGGAAGGTCGGTTCGCGGGAGGTGCCGGCGAAATGGGAGAGGGCGAAGTCCCAGTTGCCGGCGTATTGGGACCAGCGCAGGGCCGCATCGACATGGTCGCGTCCCTCGGCGGACTGATATTCGACGCGGGTGGTGATCGGCGGCGCGCCGCGCAGACGCCCCTCGACGCCGGGGAAGGTGCGTTCGCGAAAGCCCGGCAGGAGAAAGAGATCGATGGCGCCCCAGTCGCCGATCAACGCCAGATTGGCCATCGGCTGGCCCAGCTTCTCCTCGCCGTCGGGGGACTCCACCAGGTCGGTCTGGTTGATGATGTCGACCAGGTGCTGGGACTCGGTGACCCCCCAGAAGAGCTTGCGGATGCCGAGGCGCAGCTCCCACCGCTCGGCGGCCTTCACCCAGGTGAGTTCGCGGATGTCGGCGTGGCTGCGCTCCTCGTCGTTGGCATCGACGCGCAGGAAAGGGACGAAGGCGAAGCTCTGCCGGCCGCCGTCCCAGGTGGTGGAGTACTCCGGTTGGAAGGAGAGCGAGAGCCCGTCGCTGGCCTGCCGCGGATCGGCCGGGGAGTCGAAAAACGCCCGCCCCTCGGTCGCCAGATAGCCCGACCAGCCGGCCCGGGTGGTTGCCATCCATCCACACAGCAGCAATAGACCAAACGCTCGCAACATCACCGGTCGCCCGTCACGCACAGGTCGTGCCGCGCCACAGCCATAGCGCGGCGCCCCCCTCCCCCCCGCGGCGGGCACGGCCCGCCCTATAGCCTTTCGCTTCAACATGCAAAAATGCGCTGAAGCGCGCTCAGCGAGCGCGCTTCAGCGCATTTTTGTCGAAGTCACGCTCGGTCAAGCCGGTCTGGAAGCGGTAGTGGTCCCAACGCAGGGTGGTGCGCTTGCCGGTCTGCCGATTTTCCATCTCCATCACCGCGGCCCGCCAGTAGCGATCCAGATACTGCCGGTAGTCACGGTAGTGGAGGACCTTCAGCAGCGCCTCCTTGCGGTCGTAGAACTCCACCTGGATCGGCCGGTACTCCGCCTGGTCGATCCACACCACGCGGCGGGTGTAGCCGGAGTACTCGTAGGCCGGTACCTCTTCGAGCACGAAACACTCCATGCCGTCGACCGTCTCGTCGCGCAGGTAGCGGTAGTGGTACTTCTCCACCTCCTGGGAACCGATGTCCTCGTAGGCGAACTCGCTGCCCATGAAGGGGCCCGACTTGTTGCGCGAGGAGATCCGCTTGACCCGCTTCAGCGCCGGCAGATAGAGCCACTGGTCGTCGGGCTCCAGGCCGTGGGAGTAGGTGAGCATGGCGGTCCCCTTCACGTCCAGCGGCTCGTCGAAGATGCTCATGCTTCGGTCGCCGTCGCCACTCATCTCCAGGGTGTTGACCCGCAGCTGACGGACACTCTCGTCGCCGTTGCGGTTGCGCAGGGTCATGGTCATCTCCGCCCGCGAGTCCTGGAAGCCCTGGTCGCGACGGTCGAACTCTTGGGCGATGGCCAGCCCCTTCTCCTCGTCGGTTTCCGCCAGGGCGGAAACCGAAAGTAGGGTTGCGAAGGAGAAGAGGAGCGCGGCGACGGATCTATTCATTTTTTGGTCCCTTCGAGTCTCATCAACAGCGGGGGGAGAAAGAGGAAGTCGGCGGCCAGCGCCAGGGCGATGGCGATGGCGGTGAGCATGCCCATGCCGGCGTTGACCTTGAAGGTGGAGAAGGCGAGCACCGAAAAGCCGGCGATCAGCACCACGGTGGTCACCCACAGCGCGGTACCCACCGTGGAGAAGGCGTAGCGCACCGCCCCCTCCGGGTCGAGCCCCTTCTCGCGCCGCGCCCGCAGGTACTTGCTGAGGAAGTGGATGGTGTCGTCGACCACGATGCCCAGGGTCATCCCGCCGACCACCGACAGCGCCAGCCCCACCTCCCCCACCAGCAGCCCCCACAGGCCGAAGGCCATCGCCACCGGCACCAGATTGGGGATGATGCTGATCGCCCCGACCCGGGTCGAGCGCAGGGCGAAGATCAATAGGATGGAGATCAGGATCAGCGCCAGGGTGGTGCCGCTCAACATGCTGCGGATGTTGCGCGCGCCGATGTGGGCGAACATCACCGTCGGGCTGGAGCCGGTGGTGTGCATGGAGGCCGGGGCGTTCTCCTCCAGCCAGCGGGAGGCGCGGTCCTGGATCGACAGCACCTGTTGGGTGGAGAGGTTGTGCAGGGTGGCGGAGAGGCGGGTCGCCGACTTGTCGACGTTGAGCCGGTCGTTGAGGTCGAGGCCGAAGGGCAGCGACATCTCGTAGAGCAGCAGGTACTGGGCGGCCATCTCCCGCGCCTCGGGGAGGCGGTACCAGGCGTCGTCGTCACCGTGCAGGTTGCGGTTGAGCCGCTTCATGATGTCGGTGATGGAGTAGACGTGCATCACCTCCGGCTGCTCGCGCAGCCAGTTGGCGAACTCCTCCACCTTGGCCAGGAAGGCCGGCTCGCTCACCCCGCCCGGCTCGCCGGAGGCGAGGGAGAAGTCGATGTAGTAGATGCCGGTGAGGTGCTCCGCGGTAAAGTCGGTGGCGGCGCGGAAGTCGACGCTCTTGTCGAAGTATTTGACGAACTCGTCGTTGAGTTCATTGCGCGGAATGAAGGCGATCAGCACCACGATCACCACCCCCGCCCCCCACAGCAGCGCATTGCGCCGGCGGATGACGAATTCCGCCAGATGCTCCATCGGATGGAGCCGCCCCTCGGGGCGCGGCCGCACCCGCACCGGCAGCACCGCCATCAGCGCCGGCAGCAGGGTCACCGAGAGGAGGAAGGCCCAGGTGACGCCGATGGCGGTGATGTTGCCCAGCGCCCGGAAGGGGGGTGCATCGGAGGCGTTCATCGAGAGGAAACCGATGGCGGTGGTCAGGCTGGTGAGGAAGACCGGGCCGAAGTTGACCCGCAGGGTCTCGACCACCGCCTCGCGGCGCGCCATGCCGTGGCGCAGGTTGTAGTAGAAGGTGGAGAGCAGGTGGACGCAGTCGGCCACCGCCAGGGTGAGGATGATGGTCGGCGCCGAGGCGGCCGGCGGCGACAGCGGGATGGCGAGCCAGCCGGCCAACCCCATGGCGCCGGCGATCGACAGCGCGATCACCAGCACCGTCACCGCGGTGCCACCGACGGCGCGCAGCAGCAGCCCGAGGGTGACGATGACCACCGCGAACATCAGCGGCACCAGGGTCGCCATGTCGTGCTTGGCCGCCGCCGGGAAGGCGTTGTTCATGATCGACATGCCGGTGAGATGGACGTCGATCCCGGGGTAGGCGGCGCGGATCTCCTCGGCCAGCGCGTAGGCGTAGGCCGCCACCTCCGGCACCTCGCGGGTCTGATCGACCCCCGGCAGTTGGATGGTTACGTTGATCCCGGTGACCCGGCCGTCGGGGGAGACGATGCGGTTGACCAGCAGCGGCTCATGGAGGGCGATCCGGCGTACCCGCGCCAAATCCTCGGGGCCGTAGTCGGCGCCGTCGCGGACCAGGTCCTCGACGATCAGGTCGTCGCCCTCGGCGTGGGTGTGCTGGAAGTTGGTGAGGGAGTCGACGCGGATCGAGAAGGGGACCTGCCACGCCTTCGCGGTCACCGCCTCCACCGCCGCCAGCACCTCCGGGGTGAATACCTCCCCCTCCCGCGGCGCCAGCACGAAGAGCACGTTGTCGTTCTTGGTGTAGGTGTTCTGCAGCGCCTCGAAGGCGGCCAGCTGCGGGTTGTCGTCGCCGAAGAACATCCGATAGTCCGACTGGAAGCGGATCCGCTGCCCGCCAACGGCGGCGAGGAGGACGGCGAGAACGCACAGCGGGATCAGCAGCCAGCGCCAACGCACCACCCAACGGGCGTAGTTCTCGATCATCCGTCCCCCAAAAACCGGAAACCCGGCAAAGCGGGGAGTATGGGCGGGGGAATTTCCGGGCGTCAACCACATCGGCGATCGTTAATTAAGCACCCCGTACAGATAGGTTTGAGGGCACCCGGGGTCGTCCGCGGTGGCGCTTCGATCAAACGCTGTTTTTCAACACGAAGAACACGAAGGAAGAGGCACGAAGGACACGAAGGGAGGAAAATGGCTCACAGGGCACACCCCATGGACACCGCTACCCATCCGGGTGGGAGGCTGTTTCGCCTGGCAGGCCCCAAGACCTTTTCCCTTCGTGTTCTTCGTGCATCTTCCTTCGCGCCCTTCGTGTTAAAGAGCGGCGCTGGATCGAAGGATTGCCGCGAACGGTCACCGCTCCCCAATCGGGTACAACCAGCCCCCTGATTCTTCCGATGAACAACGATCCAAAATGCCGCCCGACGGTCGCGGACAGCCACCCCGATGACTGCTAAAATAGGGCCTTCAAACCTGCCGCCCCGGAATGCGGCTACCCCCCTGGCACGATGCATCCATATATACCGTCTCTCCTGCTGGCCGCCCTGATCGCAACGCTGACCGCCCTCCCCGCGCCGGCCGCGGTGGCCGGCACCCCCTCCCTGCAGGCACAGCGCCAGGCCTTTCTCGACGCCCGGCGGGCGGTCAAGCGGGGGCAGATGAAGCGCTTCCACCAGCTGTCCCGCGGCCTCGAGGGCTATCTCCTCTACCCCTACCTGCGCTACGAGGAGCTGCGCCGCAACCTCGCCGCCGCCAAGACCAAGGAGATCGCCGCCTTCCTCGAGGCGCACGACGGCGAGGCGGTGGCGATCCTGCTGCGCCGCCACTGGCTCGACCACCTGGCCAAGAGCAAACGCTGGAAGGCGTACCTCGCCTTTTACCGCCCCGACTACAGCGCCACCCGCCACTGCCACTACCTCGAAGCGCGGCTGCGCAGCGGCAAGACCGACGGCCTGTGGCAGGAGGTGGAGGAGACTTGGCTGGTGGGCAAATCCCAACCCAACGCCTGCGACCCGGCGTTCGACGCCTGGCGCGCCGCCGGCGGGATGACCCGGGAGCAGGTGTTGAAGCGGATCCAACTGGCGATGGACCACCGCCGCCTGAGCCTGGTGACCTACCTCGCCAAGCTGCTGCCGAAGAAGGAGGCCGCCTGGGTCCACCGCTGGCAGCGCCTCCACCGCAACCCGGACAAGGAGCTGGACAAGCTCACCGCCGGCGCCGATCCCGAGTGGCGCGCCAGGCTGTTCGCCTACGGGGTCAAGCGGCTGGCGATCCGCGACGAGGAGAAGGCGCTGGAGGTGTGGCGCAAGCGCGCCGGCGAATTCGCCCTGAGCGACGAGCTGAAGGCCGCCACCGAGCGCAGCCTCGGCCTGCGCCTCGCCTACCGCCACCACCCGCAGGCCGACGAGGTGCTGGCGGGCCTGCCCGGCGCCGACGATGAGACCCGCCAGTGGCGCATCGCCAACCACATCTGGCACCACGAGTGGCCCGAACTGCTCGGCGCCCTCGACGCCCTGCCGGAAGAGGAAGCCAAGGAGGACCGCTGGCGCTACTGGCGGGCGCGGGCGATGGAGGGGATCGGCAACCACGCCGAGGCCCAGCGCCTCTACGCCGCGGCCGCCGCCGGCAACGGCTACTACAGCTTCCTCGCCGCCGAGCACGCCGGGCAGAGCCCGCAGGTACACAACGAACCGCTGCCGGTTCAGCCGTGGGTGCTCGACCAGCTGGCCAAGCAGCCGGCGATGCAGCGGGCCCGCGAACTGTTCGAGCTGAACCTCTCCTCCGACGCCGACCGCGAGTGGTACTACTTCACCAAGGACCTCGACGTCGAGACCAAGCGCGCCGCCGCCAAGCTGGCCGAGCGCTGGGGCTGGCACCACCGGGCGATCCTCACCGTCGCCCGCACCGGCCACCTGGACGACCTGGAGCTGCGCTTCCCCACCCCCTACCGCGAGCCGATCCTCAACTCCGCCAAGCAGGCCAAGCTCGACCCCGCCATGGTCTACGCCCTGATCCGCCAGGAGAGCGCCTTCAAGCGCGACGCCCGCTCACCGGTGGGCGCCCTGGGGCTGATGCAGCTGATGCCCGCCACCGCCAAGCGCACCGGCCAACTGATCAAGCGCCCGGTGCGCAGCAACTGGGAGATCCTCGACGCCTCCACCAACATCCGCCTCGGCACCAGCCACCTCAATCACCTGATGCACCAATACAACGACAACCGCATCTTCACCGCGGTGGCCTACAACGCCGGCCCCCACCGCATCCGCAAGTGGCTGCCGGAAGACGAGGCGCAGCCGGCCGACGCGTGGATCGAAGGGGTGCCGTTCGACGAGACGCGGGGGTACATCAAGCGGATTCTTTCCTATACGTTGATCTACGAGTGGCGGCTGGGGCGGCCGTTGACGCCGTTGTCGAAGCATATGCCGGAGATTGAGCCGCGGTCGTGAAGGTTGGCTTGCGGAAGGATTCCGATCCTAAAACGATGCTTCACTAAGAACAGATAAAGACGTAATACTTAGATAGCGCCGCTCCGACATAACGGATGGTTCGATTTTCCATGCACCAAGTTATTTTTCCGACATTGCATTTTTCATCAGCGCTCTAAATTCTTCTGCAGCAGAAGCAGCCTTTTCAAGTACAGCATCTTTTCTTGACTTAAAACTATCCAGCTCGCGTTGGATTGGAGCCATTTTTTCCTTAAGCTCGTCTTCTTTCTCTTTGCACTCTAATATTTTTTTATTTAGTTCAATGTTTTCCCAGAACCCGCCATCCTTAAGACTATTTTGTGCTTTGACGCAGTTATATCCCTCTCTTCGATAGAAAGACAAATAATTCTCTACTACCGGAATCATTCTTTTGAATATATATGCTCCATGCTCAAACAAGTCCGCCATATCAGAAAACACATCACTAAGAGAATGTTTCACAGACAACGTTCTTAGAGCGCCTGCGCTAGAGTTGAACGCCGAGATCATAGAAGAAAACATATCCACCTGATTATCTAACGTTTTTATCATAACATCTACTCGCCATGACAACATCTGATCGTAATCCCCCTCTCGCCTAACCACATCTCCTATATCCCGACTCATCTGGTCCGACTTCTTCTTGATAGAGTACATTGCGGGAAGCATTTCATTCATGAATATAAATCCGACTATTGACGCCTCGATACCCTCACTCAACTTATGATCAGGATAATCCTCGACAATTTTGATTAATTGATCAATATATTTATTGTCAACAACCTTCCCTCCAGAATAGCCACCTGAGGAAAGCCTCTTAAGGGTGTCCGACATTCCTTTGGCCACTTGCTCTAGACGCCATCTTGGAACAGTCTGCCTAACCTCATCAGCCTCGTTCGATGAGGGATAGCGAATGAGAAGCTCTTCTGCCACAGAAACAGCCTCATCAATATTCTGAGGATAAAGCCTTTTAGCCCTGTCATAGAGTTCAGAAGAACCCGAGCCCGCCGAAACAATGTTGCAAATAGAGACAGCCATAACAAAAACATACCAACGATACTTCATGGCTTGCACCCCCCCGCCATGGCCTTTCTTCTAAGCGTTGAGTTGGACAATATTTTTAATGACAAAGATTCCAATGTATTAACGTCTATATCGGGAATCATTTCCTCTTTATCTCTAGGATCTTTCATATTTCTTTTCCTCTCAGTTAATTTCTCTAAATGCTCTTTTTCACGCTCCAAATCTGAACGGGTATCGTATGCGGATCTAATAGCGGAAACAGCTTGAAAAATATCAATCAATGTTAGAATATTTCCAACCCCACTTGCCGCCCTAGAAATAGGTGGGTCTTTGATCCCCGCATGCTCCAGCACAAAGAGGCCGATATCAACAGAGCCAATAGAAAACAGGTCTTCGATTTCCGAATCCTTTATTCCAAGCTCTTTTTTGAGTTTAGAAGCAAGTTTATCCGATCTTATTGCCCCTTCTCTGATTTCGTTTATGATACCGTAATATGATTTATACACATCATATTGCCGCATGAACCGACCTATAATTTCATTTGCTTCACTTGTTAATAGATGTGAATTTTCAACACTAACAAAATATTCATATGCTAAGTCGTAATCATTCATGATCCACAGCATCATTCCCTTTTCTAATCTATATAAATCTTGCCCCCCAGGCGACGCATTAAGGCTTTTTTTATACCCTCCCCCAAAACCAATCCCCTTTCCAATCACCAATAAGGATCTAAGCATCACAGAATTAAAGTCATTGCATTCTTCTGCTGATCTTTTCAGCATCAAAACAGCCTGTTGATATAGGGCCTTATCATCTAAAATTCTGGATATTTTATTTTTATAAAAAATATTATTCAGACCCAACATATAAAGATGGCAAATACATGCTCTATCACCATCTAAGCTTAATCGGCTGATCAGATAAAAGGAGTTTTGCGGAGTTAATAAAGATATCTCTATGCGGCTTTCATTTTTATAAAAGGAAAAGATGTCTGCCCTACTAAGTGGAAAATCAATATCATTCAACTTAGAAATATTATCCTCAAATTCCGCAAAGTCTGCCTTGGCAAAGCTTTGATTTGCTTTATAGATTATCTCATCTGGATCTTCGTGGCCAAGATAGTCACAGCCCTGAAATAACGCAAGAATCGCAAAGAAAAATAGCTTATTATTTACCATCCATGGTCTCGCAAAGACAACTACAGGAGCATCGCACAGAAGAATGGAGACGCCACCGCGCCGCCATCATTTAAGCATCAAATTGACAAAGATCGATTAAATTAGCGTTCCCCTAACAAGCGGCTTGTCATGCACCTCTTTAGAATACCGATTATTTAGGTGTAAAGTCTGTAAGAAAATGCTGAAAATCTCGACATGGAGATAAACGAACTCCCTTGCGCAGGGTAATCGGAGAAAGCGCCTTTCCCTTCAGCACCGGACCGGACGTCAAATCGAGACTCGCTCTGCGGCAGGTTCCAAGATGCGGGCGGGGGGGGGGGACCCAACGGCATCATGGTGGGTTTCGCTGCGCTCTTCCCACCCCACATCGATGAATCGGCCGTAAAAGCGGGATGGCCCCCCCACAATCCCACAGGCTTCCAGCCTTCGGGCTCTTCGTGTTCTTCGTGACTCTTCCTTCGTGCCCTTCGTGTTGAAAAGCAGCGCCTGTCGGAGCCGCCAAACGCCACGTTGGCGCGGTGGGCGCCGACCATCGGAAGCCGGCGCCCTGCCCTTGCACCTTCCTATTGCCCACCCGGCACCGCATCCGCGACGTCGGCCGGATCCGCCTCGAACGTCGGCGGCGCGGTCATCTCCACCGATACCGGCAACTTGGCGTAGGAGATGCCCGCCTGCGTGCACAGCTCGATCAGCCGCAGCTGCACCTCGGTCATCACCCGGTTGCGGTTCTGGAACAGGGCGATGTCGTAGCCGAACTTGATCTGGAAACCCTTCTCCTGCAGGCCGTCGTGGCGGACGAAGATCAGCCGCGCCTCGGCGTGCTCCTCCAGGGTCTGGCGGACCAGATCCATCGCCTTGGCGTGCTGCTCGGCGGTGCTCTCCAGCGGCAGGATCAGGTTGTTGGTCATGCGCATGCCGGGGTGGGCGGAGATCTTCTTCACTTCGATCTCGGAGAGCAGCGCGTTGGGGATCAGCATGACGTGGCGCCGGCTGAAGTCGGTGAGCTGGCTGTAGCGCAGGCCGATCTCCTTGACCGCGTACATCCGTCCCTTGAACTCCACCAGGTCGCCCACCTGCATGAAACGGGTCCACAGCAGGTTGAGGCCGCCGATGATGTCGGCGAGCGTGCTGCGCAGGGCCATGGCGACGGCCAGACCGCCGATGCCGAGGCCGGCGAGCAGGGCGCCGACGTTGAAGCCGAGCACGCTGAGAATCGAGAGGATCACCCCCGCCCACACCGCGAAGCGCGCCATGCCGTACCAGAAGGAGGCGAGCAGGCGGCGCTGGTCCTTGTCCTTCTCCTCCAGCTCGCCCCCCTCGATGCGCTTGAGGGCGCGGCGGTGGTGGAGCCGGGCGGCCAGGAACAGCAGCGGGGCGATCAGCACGATCGCCGCCAGCTCCAGCGCCACCGCCAGCCCCGACTGCTCCAGGGCGCCAAGGCGCTCGTCGCGCAGGTGGCCGATCTCGCCGATCGCCGCCGGGCTGCCCCCCCGAGCGCCGCTCCCGCCCACCGCCTTCCCATCGGCGCCGGTGCGCGGCCCGAGGGTGCGGATCTGGCGGGCGGTGGCGGCGATCTGGCCCTCGATCAGGCCGGCGGCCTCGCGGTAGCGGGGCTGCTCCGGCTCCCCCGCCCCCTCTTCGGCCCGCGGTTCGAGGCGCTTCACCCACCCGTCGATGGCCGCCTGCCGCGCGCGCAGGCCGCTGAGGGTGTGCAGGGTGGCGTCGATCACCGCCCGCTTCTCGTCATCGGCGAGCACCGGGTAGGCGACCGGGGTGAGCTCGATGCCGCTCTGTGCCTTCAGCGCCTGGAACCGGTCGTCCGCCTGCTCCGGGGCGAGGCGTGCCTCGGCGACGGCGAGCAGCACCTCGCGGTCCCGGTCGAGGGCCTCCCGGCGCTCCTTCAGCACCGGCAGCAGTTCGCCGACGCGCTTGCGCTCCCCGTCGACCGAGGCGGTCAGCTCCGCCACCACCCGGGACTGGTCGCCGAGCAGTTTGTCGCGCCGCTCCAGTTCGAGCACCTCCAGGTAGAAGCGGTGGAGCAGTTTGTCGAGGGTCGCGCCCCGCTCCGAGGGGAGGATCGAGAGCAGGCTCTCCAGCGGGCGGTTTTCCGCCTCCAGGCGCCGCCACGCCATCTGCCCCAGCGCCTCCTGCTCGGTCTCGGAGCGCCCGTCGGCCCCCTGGTCGATCTGCTCCTGGATCTTCTGCCACTTCTGCAGCGCACCGAGGCGCTGTCCGGCACCGTCGTTGAGCTGCTCCAGGCTACTCAGCAGGGCCGCCTCCGAGGCCTCTTCCGAGGGCAGCACTCCCTGGCGCTGGCGCAGCACGGTGAGGTCGAAGTAGTGGCGCAGCAGCTCCGCCTGGAGGGGCGCGCGGCCGTCGTTGCGCAGGGTCTCCGCCACCTCCTCGGCCAGATCGAAACCCTCCAGCTCCTCGGCGGAGAGGCGCGCCTGGATCATCTCGGCCAGGGCGAAGCGGTCGTTGAGGTTCTGCGAGACCCGCTGCTGCGCCTCCAGGTAGGCCTCGGCGGCGGCCACTTGATGGTCGAGGGCCTGTGCCAACCGATGCCGCCGGTCGCGCCGGCCGACGATCGCCTCACGCATGTCGATCAGCGACCCCTGATAGGCCTGCACCACCGGCGTCATCGCCGCGAAGAGGGAGGGGGCCTTGCCGTCCGGCTCCGGGGCCGCGGCGCTCTCCGCCTCGGCGGCGTCAGCCTCCGCCTTGGGGACCGGCGGTGCCGCTGCCGGGGCGGCCACCACGGGGGGGGGCGCGTCGAGCCGGGCCGCCTGCATCAGGGCGTGGCGGGCCGCCTCCAGGCCGTCGTCGGCGTGCCCCTCCGCCGCGGGCGCGGCATGCCCGCCGCCGTCGAGGGCGGCCTGCGCCTCGGCCACCGCGTTGCGCGCCGCGCTCACCGCCGCCGCCCGCTCCTGCAGCGTTGCGGCGAGATCGGTGGAGTCGTTGTAGAGGGTGCGGAAACGCGACAGCAGCTCCTCCTTGGCCACCGTCTCCAGCCCCTCGGGTGCCTGCCAGGCGAGGCGTTCCATGGCCCGCTCCAGCCGCTGCACCCGGTAGCGCTGGGCGCGCACCCCATCGGCCAGGGCCTGCTCCCGCTGCGCCTCGCCGGCCAACCCATCCAGCTCCTGGCGCACCGCCTTGACTGCCGGTTCCAGCTCCGCCAGCGCCGTGCGCGCGGCCTTCTCCTCTCGCCCCAGCGTGGCCTGCTCGGCGGCACTCTCCTCGGGCAGCACCCGCAGCAGGACGTTGATCTGGCGCTGCAGGTCGATCAGCGTGGTGCCTTTGGCGATGGCCAGCTCGCCCCCCTTGCGCGCCTTCTCCAGGGCGCCGCGATAGGCCTCGAAGGCCGTCTGCCGCGCCTGCAACGCCTGCGCCAGCCCATCGACCCGTTGCGCCTCCCGGGCCACCGCGGCCTGGTCGAGAATGCCGACCTCGCCGCCGTTCGGGGTGAGCTCGATCGCCCGGGCCACCTGCTCCTCGAAGGCCTGGACCAGGGGGGCCACCCCTTGCCGCCCGGCGGCGAACCCTTCGCGGGCGCGGGCGAAGGCCACCGCCAGCCGCTCCTTGCTGAAGCGCAGCACCGCCAGCCGGTTGCGCAGCCGCGCTTCCGGCTCCTCGCGGTAGCGCGCCGCCATCTCCTGCTCGTGCTGCAGCTTGGTGCGCAGCCCGTGGATGCGCTCCCCCGTCTCCTGCGCCTCGGCGATGGTCTGCCGTTGCCGTTCCAATCGCGTGGCCAGCGCCGCCTGCAACTCGTTCAGCTCGGCACGGCGCTGCTGCCAGCGCGCGATCATCTTGTGGCGGCGGAGGATGCCTTGGATGAGTCGCCGTTCGTTCAGCCACTCGGGGAGCCGTTGCTCCGCGAGGGTCGCGTCGCGGACCCGCATCTGCGCCTCGAAGGCGTAGTCGCGCAGGCCGCGCAGGCGCTCGATCAGCCCTTCGAGGGAGCGCAGCACCGCGTCCACCTGCCTGAGCGCCTGATCGAACAATCCGGCCTGCCGCTCCAGCCGCTGACGGCGCCCGTCCAGTTGCTTGGCGTACGCGTCCAGCTCGCCGAGGCGCTGGTCGACCTGCTCCAGCGAAGCGGGGAGCGCCCCCTGCGCCGGGGAGTCCAGCGGGGCCTCGGCGTCGATCGCCTCCATGCCCCGGTCGATGCTCCGCTGGATGTGGGAGAGGCCCCGTACGTCGGCGGCGTAGCGCTCCCGCGCGGTGCGCAGGATCTCCTCCGCCTGACTGATCAGACGGTCGTTGTCGAGCCGGTTGAGCGGCGTCGCCGCGGCGGCCGGCTTGGCCGCCGGCGCCTCCTCAGCGTGGCTCAGCGGCGACCACAGCAGCGGCAGCAGCAACAGACCCCACCACCCCCTTCCAACCACGCGCGAGCGCCGACCATCCAGCATTTTCCCTCTCCCGAATCCGAACCTGATAATTGATTGTTCTTGTCGCGCCTCAGTACGAATGACCGAACGCCCCCCGAAACAGAAACGGCTTCCAACCGGGCTCACCGGGGTTGCCGTAGACCCCCTCCGCCACCGCCCTGCGCCAGCGCGCCAGATCGCCGCCCGCCAGCCCGGCCAGCCACCGGTCGAGGACGGCGGCCTGCCCTTCGTCCGAGAACCACAGGTGGCAGTGGTCGGCCCAGCGGTGCCGCGGCTCGCCCTGCGGCGTGATGTGGTCCCCCAGATAGGGGGCGAGCCGCGCCGGCTGGCGCGAGCGGAGGGAGGCGAGCGCCGCGACCCCGTCCGCAGGCATCCCGATCAGCGCCGAGGCGAAAGGATACGCCCCCCAGGAGACCAATTGCCAACCGAGCCCGGGCAGCACCCGGGAGGCCCCCAGGCCGATGGTGGCGCTGAGAAACAGCCGGTCCGGCGCGGCGAATCCGGCCAGCAGGGCGCGGCGCAGATGGAGGCTGAGCCCCCGGCGGCGCCACTGGGGGTGAGTCCAGCCGGTGGCCGATTCGTAGAGCGCTCCCCCCTCCCCCGTCCCCGCCGGCGCGCCGAGGCGGCGGCGCAGGCGCCCCTCCACCGCCTCGTCGAAGAGCGGGATCAGGCTGACGTAGGAGACGATCTCCTCGCCGACCAGGGCGATCGCCGCCCGCCCCTGGCACCAGCGCTCGAACAGCGTCTCGGCCCGGTAGCGGCTCAGTCCCTGCTCCCTGGCCAGCGCGTCGGCCAACCGTCGCCAGCGGGCCGGCGAGCGCGCGTCGGAATCGGCGATGGGGGACGGTGCATCGGGGGCTCGGTTGGCGTCGAAGGAGAAGGCCAGCGGAGGGGGGCCGGCAGGACGGCCGGGAAGGATCGCTTCCATTTCATACCACTCAACAGGTCCCAGGGACTCCCCGGTCCGGGGAGTGCCGAGCGTATCCGCACCATTGACGGTAGGCGGGCGAATTGACGATGGGCGGTAGATACCGCCGGGACGATAATACGACCGTTTTTCCGCAATGTGAAAATGCGGCCCGGCGGGAAAGCGCCGGCTGCTATCATCGCCCGATGCCCGATTCGCCCCTTTTTCGTGACGCCTACGCCGCCTGTCTGCGGATCGCCCGCGGCCACTACGAGAACTTCCCGGTCGCCTCGATCCTGCTGCCGCGGCGACTGCGCGGGCCGGTGGCGGCGATCTACGCCTTCGCCCGCGCCGCCGACGACTTCGCCGACGAGGGGGATGCGCCGGCAGAGGCGCGGCTGCGCCAACTGGCCCGGTGGGGGGAGTGGCTGGACGGAGCGGTGGCCGGCGCGCCCCCCGACCATCCGGTGTTCATCGCGCTGAGCGAAGCCATACCGCGCTTTGACCTCCCCCCGCGGCCGTTCCACGACCTGCTCGACGCCTTCCGCCAGGACGTCACCACCCGACGCTACCCCACCTTCGAGGCGCTCCTCGACTACTGCCGGCGCTCGGCCGACCCGGTGGGCCGGCTGCTGCTTCACCTCAACGGCGAGGCGAGCGAGGAGAACCTGGCCCATTCCGACGCCGTCTGCTCGGCGCTGCAGCTGATCAACTTCCACCAGGACGTCCAGCAGGACTACCACGAGCAGGGGCGCATCTACCTGCCGCAGGAGGAGATGGCGCGGTACGGGGTGAGCGAGGCGGACATCGCCGCGGAGCGGGTCACCCCGGAGATGGGTGAGCTGATGGCTTTCCAGATCCGCCGGGCGCGGGAGCTGATGCTGCGCGGCGCGCCGCTGGGGCGGGCGCTGCGAGGGCGCTTCGGGGTAGAGATCCGGTTGATCGTGGAGGGGGGACTGCGGGTCTGCCGGCGGCTGGAGGAGGCGCCGCCCTTCGCACGGCCGCGGCTGCGTCGCGGCGACTATCTCGGGATGCTCGGCCGCGCGCTCTTCCCGGCGGCATAGGGCGCACCGCCTTCCAGTACGCTTTTTCCCACCCTTCCCGCAAGGTGCCCTCGTTCGGCACGGCGCGCGCGGCGCGCCCTATAGGGCGGGCTGCGCCCACCGCAACCTTTCCGCCGGCACCGCCGACAAGCCGAAGTCCGGCACGGGCGCGGCCACCCTGAGCGACAATCGACAAAGGGGGACAGCGGCGTATGGATTTCACAAATCCTTCACTCCCCGGTAACACCGAAGCGGTACCGTATTTTTCCCAATTCCCGCGACAGTGGAACCGCACCATGGAGCACCTTGCCGAAGAACCCCGCACCACGGTCCACCCCCCCGAGGTGGGCAGCATCTACCGCGATGCCGGCCAGCGCAGCTTTCTCGTGCTCAGCGCATCCCACCACACCATCCTGATCGAATACGCCGACGGCCACACCCGGCGCGTCGCTCCCGACCGTTGGTCCGAGCTGCGTCCCACCCGTTCGCTGTTCTAGCCAGGAGGAGTCCTGCCATGCAGTTCACAGAAGGCGAGATCTACCAGGGCGGCATCTCGATTACCGGCGGTGAGGGCACTGACCGCCGCTGGATCGTCGTCGCGCCCTTCGGCAAGCGCCACCTGCAGTCGATCGACGCCCCCACCGAGATCCACTACCGACCGCTCCACGCCGCCGAACGGGGGCTGCGCGAGGGGCGGCTGGAGCGGATCGGCTTCGAGCCCCAGCACCCGGTACTGCTCCTCCAGCGGATGAAGGAGGAGCACCAGATCAGCGACACCCACCTCGGACTGCGTGGGGAAAACCTGGAGAAGATGCTCCACCTGCTGCACTCCGCCGCCCACGTGGGCGAGTCGTGGGCCCCCTTCGTCGCCGGCGAGATCCTCTCGCTACGCAACGAGATCTCCATTCCCTCGCGCTGGGACTGGCACGACGCCCCGGGACGGGACGAGGAAATCGCCGAGCGGGTGACCGGTCTGCTGGAGGTGTGGCGGATGAAGCGGCAGGAGCCGGGGGTGGAGTTCGCCGCCGAACCGGCGGGCGAGCTGCGTCACGAAGCTTAAAACCGCTGGTGAACGTCGGTCGCAGGTGGCCTCTTTTCAATGCAGGAACGCCCGCACCCGCTCCTCGGTGTCGGGGTGGGTAGAGAGGTAGGAGAAGACCGTCCGCCCCTCCCGCTCCGCTCCCTCCCGCCGCTCCCGGTTCTCCGCCTCGATCTTGCGCAGGATGAGCGCGAAGTTGCGCGGGGCGATCCCCCGCTCGCGTAGCAGCTCCAGGGCGAAGCCGTCCGCCTCCCGCTCGAACGCCCGCGAATAGCCCGCCTGCACCAGCACCATCGGCAGCGCCGCCACCAGATTGGAGGCGTCCCCGGTGGCGTAGAGCACGAACAGGGTGATGATGGAGTGCTGCAACACCTGGCGCAGGCCGTGGCGGTCGACCACATGGCCCGCCTCGTGGGCGAGTACCGCCAGCAGCTCCTGGTCGTTGTCGGCCAGGGCCACCAGCTCATCGGTCATCACCACCGTGCCATCGGGGAGGGCGAAGGCGTTGGCGCCGATGCGCTCGCCGCCGTGGCGGAAGTGGAGCTGGAAGTGGGGACCGAGTCCGGCGCTCAGCTCGGCAAACTCGCCGCGCAGCCGCCCCCGGGTCGCCTCCTCCAGGGTGCTGGGGTCGAACAACTGCTCATCGAGCAGATGGAAGGTCTCCTTGCCGAGGGCGCTGCTGGCGGCCGGCGGCAGGCCGAAGGCGATCGCCTTGGAGAGCGCCGGCACCCCGTCGCGGAAAAACAGCACCCCGAGCACAATCACCAGCAGCAGGGAGACGACGGCGATCAGGTAGCTGCGCTCCAGTCGATGGACCCAGCCGGCGCCACCGAGCCGACGGTGACGCAGGGCACGATCGACGGCGTCGTTGTCGGCGGTCTCGAACTGGCCACCGTCGGGGAAGCGAATGCGCCGCGGGGTGTTGCCCAGCCGGTCGGTGATCTCCAGTGTCGACCGGCCGTGGCGCACCGCCGTCGCCCCCTCCGCCGCGAGCACCACCTCCCCGCCGTCGTAGAAATCGAGCCGTGCCGGAACGACGCGCGAGGTGGTGCCGTCGTGGAGCCGTCCTTCGATGGAGATCACGCCGCGCCCCCGCTCAGAAACCGATGTCGAAATCGAACGCCTCACCCACCTCCTCGCCCAGGGCGCTCATCCGCACCTCCTCGGCGGCGGTGAAGGCGTCGAGGCCGCCCGCGGCGACCAGGGTGAGGCAGTCGGCCTTGTAACGGGCCAGCCGCACCTTCGCCCAGGGGCGGGCGAGACCGAGGGTGAGGAGGGTCACCAGCCAGTTGCTCGCCTGGATCCAGCCGAGCCGCAGCGGCGCCAGGCTGGCGGTGAAACCGTGGTCGGCGAAACGGCTGCTGTTGTAGATCAGGTTGTGACGCTTGGCGGCGAAATAGGCGAAGGCGAAGAGGTAGGCGACCAGAATCGACAGCGTCGGCACCATGGCCGCGACCTGCATCGCCGGTGAACCGGCGGCCTGCGGCCCGCCGAGCGCCGCCAGCCCACCGCCCATCGCCATGCTCAGCAACACCGTGCCGACGATGCCCCCGATGAGGATCAACAGCGTGCCGCCGAGGATCTTGTAGTAGCTCTTCAGCGCGGCGTCGAACGCGAACGGGGTGGTGCCGTAACGGGCGTTGCCGACCATGTAGCGGTCCTGCTCACGCAGCGCCAGCGGCATCAGCAGGCCAAGGGAGAGGGCGCCGACCAGCGGCCAGAGGATGAACGCCTTGGCCGCCCCGCCATAGCCGCCGTCGAAACCGAAGCGGATGTTACGCAGCGTGGTGTTGCGGTTGCGGAAGGCGAGCGAACGGGCGACCAGCCACGGCATCACCCCCATCAGCAGCAGCAGCGCCACCAGGGCCAGCGGCGAATGGGTGCTGTTGGCGAAGGCGTAGATCAGAAACAGCACCACCGCGATGATCCGCCCCTTGAGGATCGCCAGCGGCCGGGCGGTGTAGTCGAAACGGTCGCCCGCCACCTCCGTGTTGCCGTAGAAGTAGCGGTTGTTGCGCACCTTGGCCCAGGCGGAGTAGATGCCCACGGTGACGATGGAGAGCAGCACGTTGACGATCCAGATGCGGAAATACTCGCCGGCCTGGCCGGTGAAGCGGAAGGCGTGCTCGGCCGGCCCCTGCTCCGCCGCCGGGACCTCCTCGCCCATCTCCGGCAGGTCGAGCAGGGGCGGCTCCGGCGCCTCCACGCGGGCGACCATGCCGAGCCCGCCCAGCACCTCCAGCCAGCGCGCCGCCTTCTCCTCGGTGAGGTCGCGCTTGATCAACCGCTCGCCGCCGGCGAGGATCGAGGCCGCCTGCCCCTCGGAGATCTGGAACACCTTGACCAGCCCGGCGCGCACCCGCGCCGGATCCACCCCCTCATGCAACTCCCCCGTAAACATCACGCAATACCCTTCGGACATGGCGACTCCCTCCCGGAAAATGAAGAAATATAAAAAACGAATGTTGCCGTAAGGGTCTCAATCCCCCCCCAACAAACGACCCTTTTTTCGCGTGCATCGTTACAGCATAAGCAAACCATAAAAACGGAGCCAATCCCCCTCCGACCGACGGACGATTCTCCGGTACACACGCGCCCCAATATCGGCAACGTCGGCGAGTCGCCGACGTTGCCGATATTGGGGCGCGTGTGTACCGGTGGTCGTGGTAAAGTCCGCTCCCATGACCCCCGACGAGTACTGCGAGGATCGCGCCCGGCGCAGCGGCTCCAGCTTCTACCAGAGCTTCCGCTTCCTGCCGCCGGAGCGCCGGCGCGCGCTCACCGCCCTCTACGCCTTCTGCCGCGAGGTGGACGACGTGGTGGACGAGTGCTCGGAGCCGGCCCTGGCGCGGATCAAGCTCGCCTGGTGGCGCGAGGAGGTGGGGCGGATCTACGGCGGGCAGGCGCAGCATCCGGTGGGCCTCGCGCTGAGCGGGCCGGTGGAGCGCTTCGGCCTCGACCGCGACCTGCTGATCGAGATCATCGACGGCATGGAGATGGATCTCGACCACGCCAGCTACCCCACCTTCCGCGAACTCGCCCTCTACTGCCACCGGGTAGCGGGCGTGGTGGGGCTGCTCGCCGCCGAGATCTTCGGCTATGAGGACCGCGCCACCCGCAAGTACGCCGAGGCCCTGGGGCTCGCCTTCCAGCTCACCAACATCCTGCGCGACGTGCGCGAGGACGCCGAGCGGGGACGCCTCTACCTCCCCCTGGACGAGCTGGCCCGCTTCGGCCACACCCCCGGCCAGCTCCTCTCCGCCCGCGACTCCACCCCGTTCATCGAGCTCTTCCGCTTCCAGGCGGCCCGCGCCCGCGAACAGTACGACAAGGCGTTCGAGCTGCTGCCGGAGGGAGACCGCCTGAGCCAGCTTCCCGGCCTGATCATGGCGGAGATCTACCGCACCAACCTGGAGGAGATCGAGCACGACGGCCTCCGCGTGCTCGACCACCGCATCTCGATCCCCAAGCCGCGCAAGGTCTGGCTCGCCCTGCGCTGCGCCTGGCGGGAGAAACGGCGCCACCGACGATGGCTGAAGACGAAGTCCTAGTTGTCGGTGGCGGCTGGGCGGGCCTCGCCGCCGCCGTCCAATTGAGCGCCGCCGGGCGCAGGGTGCGGCTGCTGGAGGCCGCCCCGCAGTTGGGCGGCCGCGCCCGTACCGTCCACTGGGACGGACAGGCCATCGACAACGGTCAACACCTGCTGATCGGTGCCTACCGCGACACCCTCGCCTTGATCCGCGAACTGGGCTGCGCGCCGGAAACCTGTTTCCAGCGCCTCCCGCTGGAACTCAACCAGTGGGCGGCCGACGGCGACGGCCTCCGCCTGCGCGCCGCCCCGCTGCCCGCCCCGTTCCACGTCGCGGCGGGGCTGCTGCGGGCGGGCGGCCTGACCCTCGGCGAGCGGCTGCGGGCACTCGCCATCGATCCCGCGCTGAAGGCGAAGGAGGAGCCGGAAGGGACGGCCCGCGCCTGGCTGGAGACCTACCGCCAACCGCCGGCACTGATCCGCAAGCTGTGGGAGCCGCTCTGCGTCGCCGCCCTCAACACCCCCCTGGAGATCGCCTCCGCCCGGCTCCTCAAGCGGACCCTGCGCGACGCCTTCGCCCCGCCGCGGGCCAACAGCGAACTGCTGATCCCGCGGGTCGACCTGGGCCGCGCCCTGCCGGAGCCGGCCCGCCGCTTCGTCGAGGCCCGCGGTGGCCGGATGGAGACCGGCCGACGGGTCACCGCGCTCGTCGCCGAGCGGGGCCGGATGGTCGGCGTGGAGAGCGGCGGCGAGCGGATCGACGGCAGACAGGTGATCCTCGCCACCCACCCCGCCGGGGCGCGGCGGCTGCTGGAGCCGCTGCTGCCGCGTGCCGCCGCCGATCTCGCCGCGCTGGCCTACCAGCCGATCTGCACGGTCTACCTGCGCTACCCGCCGGAGACCGCGGCGGCGCCGATCAGCGGCCTGCTCGGCACCCTCTCCCAGTGGCTGTTCGACCGCCGCGGCGCCGGCCAGCCGGGGTTGATGGCGGTGGTATTGAGCGCCGAGGGGGCCCACAACGCCCTCGACAACGCCACCCTCGGCCACCTGGTGGCGACGGAACTGGCGCGGCGTTTCCCTTGGTGGCCGGCGCCGCTGGCGTGGCGGGTGATCCGCGAGAAGCGTGCCACCTTCTCCGCCACTCCGGCCGCCGAGGCCCTGCGCCCGACGGCCGACACCCCCATCGCCGGCCTCCAACTGGCCGGCGATTACACCGCCACCGGGCTGCCCGCGACCCTCGAAGGGGCCGTGCGAAGCGGGTTACAATGCGCCTCCCGAATCCTCAGGGACGAGGAAAGAAAGAATGTAACCGCAGATTGACGCAGATTTTCGCAGATGAATATCTCAGTCCAAGTCTGCGTTAATCTGCGTTAATCTGCGTTAATCTGCGGTTCGAATGTTCTTCAATTTTTCCTGTACATTCCTCGTCACGAGTGCCCGCCCATGCCGATACCGGAGAACTACACCCCCGCCACCGACCTGCTGCACCAGCGCGTCATCCTGATCACCGGCGCCGGCGACGGCATCGGCCGCGCGCTGGCCAAGGGGTGCGCCGCCGTTGGCGCCACCGTGATCCTGCTCGGCCGCACCACCGCCAAGCTGGAGGCGGTCTACGACGAGATCGAACAGGCGGGCCACCCCCAACCGGCGATCTTCCCGATGAACCTGGAGGGCGCGGCGCCCAAGGACTACGACGATCTGGCCGAGTCCATCGAAGGGGAGTTCGGCCGCCTCGACGGGCTGGTCCACAACGCCGCCGAACTGGGCCGCCAGATGCCACTGGTGCAGCACGACCTGGAGACCTGGTTCAAGGTGGTGCAGGTGAACCTCAACGCGCCGCTGTTGATGACCCGCGCGCTGGCCCCGTTGCTGCTGAAGAGCGAGGACGCCTCCCTGCTCTTCGTCTCCGATGCCGTGGCGCGCAAGCCGCGCGCCTACTGGGGCGCCTACGGCGTCACCAAGGCGGCCTGCGAGGCGATGATGGGCGCGCTGGCCGACGAGCTGGAACAGACCGTGGTGCGGGTCAATAGCATCGATCCCGGCGCGGTGCGTACCCGCTTCCGCACCCGCAGCTACCCCGGCGAGGTGCCGACGATCAACCCGCTGCCGGAGGAGATCATCGCCCCTTTTCTTTATCTCCTCGGCCCCGATTCGAAGGGGATCAATGGTCAGGCGCTGGACGCACAGTAGTCCCGTCGGATGGCGCGCGGCTACGGCCGCTGCCTTCGGGCAGGTCTCCCGGCGCCCCGTCCGGAGCGCTGCCTTCGTTTGACACGGCGCGCGCGGCGCGCCCTATAGGGCGGCCTGCGGCCGCCGTTGCCGAACGGAACGCCTCTCCGCATACGTCACCAACCACCCGATCCGGGCGCCGCCTTCGCCGCCCCAAAAAACCTCATCCCAACCCGCGTGCCGCGAGCTGCAGCAACCCCCAGGCATAGAACCCGGCGAGCAGGTCGTCGAGCATGATGCCGAGGCCGCCGCCGACCCGCCGGTCGGCCCAGCCGATTGGCCACGGTTTCCAGATGTCGAAGAGACGGAAGAGCAGGAAGCCCACCACGACCCACCACCACCCCGGCGGGACCAGGATCAGGGTCACCCAGAGGCCGACGAACTCGTCCCAGACGATGCCCGAGTGGTCGTGGACTCCGAGGTCGCGGGAGGTGCGGTCACAGATCGCCACACCGAGGATGAAGGCGGCTACCAGCCACGCCACATAGAGCGGCAACGGCAGCGGCGCAATCAGGAAGTAGAGGGGAACCGCCGCCAGGGTGCCGAAGGTCCCCGGCGCCTTCGGCGCCAACCCCGAGCCCAGGCCGAAGGCAAGCAGATGAATCGGGTTGGTCAGATTGGGTTTGGTCACGGGCACACCCTACCCGAAATGGAGATAGCCACCACCGATCTCCAGCTTCCGCCCCGCACCATCGACGCAGCGCAGTCCCGGCTCACGCAGGATCTCGCCGATACGGGTGCAGCCGTCGGCCGGCAGTTGTCGCGCCAGCTCGACAGCCCGCGCCTCGGGCACGCAGAACAGCAGTTCGTAGTCATCCCCACCGCTCAACGCCACCCGCCACCCCTCCTCCGGCTGCTCGAAGGCGGCGGCGAAGTGCTCGGAGAGCGGCAGCCGCGAGGCGTCGATGCGCGCCCCGCAGCCGCTGCGCCGCAGGATGTGGCCGAGATCGGCGGCCACCCCGTCGGAGACGTCGATGCAGGCGGAGGCGACCCCGCGCAGGGCGATCCCCTCCAGCACCCGCGGCCATGGCCGGTGGAGCCGCTCCCGGCAATATTCCCGGGCCGAACCTTCCAGCGCCCTTTTGCCGAAATGGTCCGCCAGGCCGAGGGCGGCGTCGCCCACCGTGCCGGTGAGGTAGATCCCGTCACCGGCCCGCGCGCCGTCGCGGCGCAACGCCTGGCCGTGGGGCACCAGCCCGTGGGCCTGTACGGTGATGCTCAGCGGTCCCCGGGTGGTGTCGCCACCGATCAACGCCACCCCGTGGTGGTCGGCCAGCTCGAAGAAGCCCTCGGCGAACGCCGCCAGCCACGCCTCGTCCGCCTCCGGCAGGGTCAGCGCCAGGGTCACCCAGGCGGGCTCCGCGCCCATCGAGGCCAGATCGCTCAGATTGACCGCCAGCGCCTTGTGGGCGATCTCCGCCGCCCCGTTCTCCTCCGGGAAATGGACCCCGGCGACCAGGGTGTCTACCGTCACCGCCAACTCCATCCCCGCCGGCACCCGCAGCAGCGCCGCATCGTCGCCCACCCCCAGCGCTACCCCCGCGCGACGCGACGGACGGGTGAAAAAGCGCTCGATCAGGCCGAATTCGGAGAGGGACATATTGACGGGGAGGGTTTTTCCGCGGGGCGCCTATAGTACCATGCGGCCTCCGTGCTCCGTGCAGACCGTCTGCGACGAAGTCGTCCCGTACGGTGAGAGTTTTAACCCTTTATCGAAGCCGCCCCTACCGAATCTCCCGGCGCCGACTTTCCGAATACCCGGCCCAGCAACAAACCATTCACGCTTCGTGTTGAAAACACCCCCTCAACGAGATCCACGCAAATGACTCTGGCGAACCACCCCTGGCTGAAGGCCGCCGGGGTCTATCGGGACCGGCGGGTGCTGGCGATCCTCTTTCTCGGCTTCTCCAGCGGCCTGCCGCTGGCGCTCACCTTCGGCACCCTGACCCTGTGGCTGGCCGAGCTGGGGATCAGCAAGACCACCATCGGTCTGTTCGCCCTGGTCGGCGCCCCCTACACCTTCAAGTTCCTGTGGGCCCCGCTGGTCGACCGGCTGCCGATCCCGCTGCTCACCCGCCGCTTCGGCCGCCGCCGCGGCTGGGCGCTGTTCACCCAACTGGCGCTGATGGGGGCGATCTTCGGTCTCGGCACCACCAACCCGGCGGAAGATCCCGTCCTCACCGCGCTGTTCGCCCTGCTGGTCGCCTTCTGCTCGGCCAGCCAGGACATCGTCATCGACGCCTACCGGGTGGAGATCCTCGACGAGGAGCGCTACGGCGCGGGCGCGGCGATGATCGTGCTGGGCTACCGCATCGGCATGCTGGTCTCCGGCGCCGGCGCCCTCTACGCCGCCAGTTTCTTCGGCTGGCACACCACCTATTTCGCCATGGCGGCGCTGATGGTGGTGGGCATGGTCACGGTCCTCCTCAACCCCGAACCGCGGGTCCACGAGAGCCGCGAGTCGCGCGAGCAGCAGGCGCGGGTGAGCGCCTTCCTCGCCCGCCGCCCCGACCTGCCGCCGCGGCTTGGGACCGCGCTCGCCTGGATCCATGGCGCGGTGATCGCCCCCTTCGCCGAGTTCATGGGCCGACGGGGCTGGCTGCTGGTGCTCGCCTTCATCCTGCTCTACAAGTTCGGCGACGCGCTGGCAGGCGTCATGAGCAACCCCTTCTACGTGGAGCTGGGCTTCACCAAGATCGAGATCGCCAACATCAGCAAGGCCTTCGGCCTGGCGGCGACGATCATCGGCGGCATCCTCGGCGGGCTGATGGTGAGCCGCTTCGGCATCCTGAAGAGCCTGCTCTACTGCGGCCTGCTGCAGGCGGTCTCCAACCTGATGTTCGCCATCCTGGCGATGGCCGGCCACGACCTCGGCCTGCTCACCGCCACCATCGCCATCGAGAACCTGAGCGGCGGCATGGGCACCGCCGCCTTCGTCGCCTACCTCTCCAGCCTGTGCAACGTCGCCTACACCGCCACCCAGTACGCCCTGCTCTCCTCATTCATGGCCTTCGGCCGCACGCTCCTCTCCTCCGGCGGCGGCTGGCTCGCCGACCGTCTCGACTGGGTCAGCTTCTTCGTCCTCACCACCTTCGCCGCGCTGCCCGGTCTGCTGCTGCTGATCTGGATGGCGCGACGTTTCCAGACACCCGCGCCGTCCCCCGTCGAAACGGTCGGTTGAGAGGCAAAACCACTCCTCGTACGAGGGGTTACGCATTGCCCGCCACCCTCAAAGCGTGGTAAAAAACACGCTACAATCGACCATTACAAACGTTACCCGTCTGCTAGTCTGAATCTGAATCCCCCGGAACGTCTCTTCATGCCTACCCTTTTGACCGACGACCTGACCTCCGGCATGGTCCTGGAGCAGGATGTGAAGGATCGCAGCGGTCGACTGCTGGTGCGCGCCGGCGTCGCGCTGACCGAGCGCTCCCTCAAGGTGCTGCGCACCTGGGGCATCGCCGAGGTGACGGTGCAGGAGGACGAACAGACCCGTCAGCGCGATGCGGTGGAGCACCCCCACCCGCTGGCCGCCGCCGACCCCGAGCTGGTCACCCGCGGCATGGCCCACGCCGAGCAGCTCTTCCGTCACGTCGACATGAACCACCCGGCCGCGGCGGCGCTCGCCTCGTTGGTGGTGGAGCGCTTCGTCAAGCACAACGCGGGGGCCGGCCATGGCCGTTAGCGCCGAGCAGCTGATGCGCGGGACCACCCAGGTCTCCTCGCTGCCCAGCCTCTACCGCCGGCTCGACGAGGCGATCGACGCCCCCAACTCGTCGTTCGCCCATATCGGCAAGATCGTCGCCGACGACACCGGCTTCACCGCCCGCCTGCTGCGCATCGCCAACAGCGCGCTCTACAATTTCCCGTCGAAGATCGAGACGGTGGAGCGGGCGATGTCGATCATCGGCACCAAGCAACTGCGCGAGCTGGCGCTCGCCACCACGGTAGTACGGATGTTCAAGGGAATGGAGAACAGCCTGGTGTCGATGGAGTCGTTCTGGCGTCACAGCATCTGCTGCGGCGCCGCGGCGCGGGTGATCGCCACTGCACGGCGGGAGAACAACATCGAACGCTTCTTCGTCCTCGGCATGCTCCACGACATCGGCCGGCTGGTGATGTACAACCGCATCCCCGAGGTGTGCGCCGGGATCATCGACGAGGCACAGCGCGACCGGCGTCTGCTGTTCGAGGTGGAAAAGGAGCAGCTCGGCTTCAACCACGCCGACATCGGCCGGCTGCTGCTGCAGATGTGGAAGCTGCCCAAGGCGCAGATCGAAGCGGTCGGTTACCACCACGCCCCCCACGTCGCCCAGCACTACCCGATGGAGGCGGCGGTACTGCACATCGCCGACGTCATCGCCAACGCGCTCCAGTGGGGTACCAGCGGCGAGGGCTTCGTGCCGCGTTTCAACGCCGAGGCATGGCAGCGGCTGGAACTCACCGAGCGCCACCTGGAGGCGATCGTCGCCCACACCGACGAGCAGACCGGTGAGGCAATTCGGCTATTCCTGGATGATGAGGAGTGACCATGAGCGTCCCGCAAGGCGACAAGCGAGACCTTGAGGCCCTCCAGGCACGCGTCGCGTACCTGGAGGAGACCAACCGTTGGCACCTCTTCGGCCTCGACCTGCTGCTCTCCCTGCGCGAGGTCCACAACAACGTCTGGCACGGCCGCAATCCGGCGGTGATCCTGCGCAGCACCCGCGAGTACCTGGAGCGGCTGTTCCCCTGGCAGACCGTCGCCTTCCTCACGGTCAGCGAGGAGGACGCCAGCTTCGTCCTCTTCGACGCCTTCCCGGAGAGCGACTGGGAGTGGATGCAGCAGGAGGTGGACCGGATCATCGAATCGGGCGAGTTCGCCTGGGCGATCAACCAGAACCGTGAGGTGATCTACCAGGCGAAGCTGCGCGACTGCTCGATGGTGCTCCACGTGCTGACCACCAAGACGCGCATCCGCGGCATGTTCATCGGTGTCCCCTCCCAACCGCTGGACTCAATCCCCGAGGGGAGCCTGCACCTGCTCTCGATCATCCTCCACCACTCCGCCTACGTGCTGGAGAGCGCCGAGCTCTACCACCTGCTGAGCGAGGAGAATCTGGCGCTGGAGGCGACCGTCGCCGAACGCACCGAGGAGCTGCGCTACCAGTTCACCCACGACGACCTCACCGGGTTGCCCAACCGGGTGCTGTTCCTCGACCGCCTGACCCAGGCGATCAAGCACGCCGAGCTGCGCGAGCGGCGAATCGGCGTGCTGGTGCTCGATATCGACGCCTTCAAGCTGATCAACGACTCCCTCGGTCGCCAGTGGGGCGACGAGTTCCTCAAGCAGGTGGGGGAACGGCTCGCCCACCACATCACCGAGGGGAACAACTCCGCGATCATGCCGGCACTGGAGGAGGCCACCGTCGCCCGCCTCGGCGTCGACGAGTTCTGCGTGCTGCTGCCGGCGGCCAACGAGGTGGACGAGCTGGCCGACGCGGTGCTGCACATCCAGGACGTGGTCGCCCAGCCCTTCTCCATCGCCGACCAGATGATCTACGCCACCGCCAGCGTCGGCGCCAGCGTCTACCCCGACGACGGCCGCAACCCGGAGACCCTGCTCGCCCAGGCCGACATCGCGATGCACCACGCCAAGGCCCAGGGCAAGGGTACCTACCAGTTCTATGCGCCGAAGATGAACGCCAAGGCGCTCGACCACCTGACGCTGGCCACCCAGTTGCGCCAGGCCCTGGAGCGCGAGGAGTTCGTCCTCCACTATCAGCCGCAGATGGACATCACCACCGGCCGGGTCGCCGGCGTCGAGGCGCTGATCCGCTGGCAGCGCAGCGACGGCCGGCTGGTGCCGCCGATGGAGTTCATCCCGCTGCTGGAGGACGACCGCTCGCTGATCATCCCCGCCGGCCAGTGGGTGATGGAGGAGGCCGCGCGCTTCCTCAACCGCCTCGGCGAGCAGGGTTTCGGCGACATCAAGGTGGCGATCAACCTCTCCGCCACCCAGTTCATGGACGCCGGCCTTACCACCCAGGTGGAGGAGATCCTCCAGTTCCACGCGATCCAGCCCCACCGCTTCGAGCTGGAGCTGACCGAAAGCACCATCATGCGCGACGTCCCCCGCGCGGTATCGATGCTCAACGGCCTCAACGAACTGGGGGTACAGCTGGCGATCGACGACTTCGGCACCGGCTACTCCTCGCTCGCCCACCTCAAGCGCTTCCCGCTGGACGTCCTCAAGGTGGACCGCTCGTTCATCCGCGACCTGCCCGGCGACGGCGACGACTCGGCGATCGTGCGCGCGATCATGGCGATGGCCGCCACCCTCAACCTGGAAGTGGTCGCCGAGGGGGTGGAGACCGCCGAGCAGCTCGAATTCCTGCGCGGCCTCGGCGGTCGCTACATCCAGGGGTTCTTCTTCAGCAAGCCGCTGCCCGAAGAGGCGCTGATCGCCTTCCTCAACCGATAAACCATCCGCCCGCCCTCCGCCCCTTCCCTCGCTTCGCTCGGAGGGGCGGAGGGCGGGCGGATGGTTTATCGGTCATTGATTTTGGAATGCCGCTTCGGCGGGGAATTCGAACTACACTTTTCGTGAGGTTTCCATCTTGCGGGGAGTTGGGGTTATGGCCATCGCCAGTGCCGTGATCATCGACGACGAGCCGAGTCTGCGGCTGGTGGTCTCCAAGGTGATGAGGGAGGCGGGATTCGAGGTGCTCGCCACCGCCGGTGATGCCGAGGAGGGGCTGGAGAAGGTGGCGGAACTCAACCCCGACATCACCCTGGTCGATCTCAACCTGCCCCACGTCAACGGCGTCGAACTGACCCGGCGGATCGCCGACAGCGCACCCCACACCCTGATCCTGATCCTGACCGGCGTCGCCGACGGGCGGGTCGCCGACGAGTGCCTGGGGGCCGGGGCGTTTCACTACTTCGTCAAGGATGAGCGGATCACCAGCCTGGGAGAGCGAGTCAGGGAGCAGTGGGACGAATACCGCCGCAAGTTCCTCCACCACGAAAATTCCTGACCGTTCACCGCCCCCGTCGCTTCGCTCGGGGGCGGTGAACGGTCAGGAATTTTCGTGGGACACCCTACGCGAACCCGGAGAGATCCCGTTCGATCATCGGTAACAACAAATCGATCGCATCCGCCACCGCCACGCTCAACGGAGCATCCACCGTCTCCGCGAACGGCACCGTGGAAAGCTGGATGCCGTAGAGGATCAACCGCGGCGGCAACTGCCCCAACGCCCGCCCCAACTGGAGGGCTGGGCCGACCCCAAGCCCATGGCTGGAAAAGAGGCTCTCCGCCCGCCCCTCGACCGCCGTTCCTTCCAGACGAACGATCTCCCCGGGCGCCAGCCCTCCCTCCACCGCATCGACCAGGATCGCCTCCTCCACCCCCTCCAGCGCAGCGAGGAGCAACGCACCGGGACGGTCGGCGGTCTCGAACCGCACTTCGGGGACGCGAGCCGGAAAACCCGACGCCCGCAATCGCTCAACCAGCACCCAACCCAACCGATCGTCCCCGAACGGCGACCCTACCCCCAGTACCAGCGCCGTCACAAACACCACCTCCCGGCCGAACGCGGAGAGTTCCCTCCTTTCCACGCTCTGCACTCCCTCCTTTCCACGCTCTGCACTCCCTCGTTTCCACGCTCTGCGTGGAAACGTCTTGTTCGACGCTCCGCGTCGTGCTGAACGAAGGCACGAACGCTCGTTGCCGCACACTGCTGGGGAACCCGGAGCGTTGCAGACTACGGAGGCATCGGGAAACGCCCCCCCCCAAGACAACCGCCCCCATCCCCTTCACGATCGAAACCACCACCGAACGAAAACACCGGCGTTCAACCGCGATCCACCTTCAACTTGAGGAAGTGCACGGAACAGGAGATGCAGGGGTCATAGTTGCGAATCACCATCTCGCCGCGCAGCCGCAGTTCGTCGTCGGGCAGATCCAACCCCAAGCCCGTCAGCGACAGCCGCAGATCCTCCTCGATCCGTGCCTGATTCTGGCTGGTGGGCGGGACGATGCGCGCCGAACGGATACGCCCGCGGGAGTCGGTCTCGTAGCGGTGCCAGAGGATGCCGCGGGGCGCCTCGGTACAGCCGTAGCCCACCCCGGCCCGCGGCGTCGCCTCGATATAGGGCGAATCGGGTTTATGGTACCCATCGAGGATGCGGATCGCCTCCAGCAGCGCGTAATGCAGCTCGGCCGCCCGGGCGACCACGCTGTGGAACATGTTGTCGGAGGGGAAACGGATGCCGCTGGCATCGAGCAGGTCACGGGTCGACTCGGGGAGCTGATCGCGGTTGAGATTGACCCGCGCCAGCGGCCCCACCAGATAGGGCTTGCCGTCGAACAACGAATGGAGTGCGGTGGAGTGGGCGACGTGCAGCTCCTCGAAACGCTGCTCGTACTGACCGATCTCGATGTCGAGACCGTTGTCGGAGACCAGCCGCCCCTCGCAGAAGGCGAACTCGTCGGGGTGGCGCAACGCCACGCTGACGAAGCGCTGGCGGTCGTCGGGGATCGCCAGGGAAGCGGTCCAACCGATCAGCGCCGCGGCATCCGGCAACGCCGCGCGCAACTTGTCGGCCAGCGCCGCGGCATCCCGCGGATCGGGGGCGTGATGAAAACCGCCAATGCGGGTACCGATCGGGTGTACCGAACGGCCGCCCACCAGGCGCATCAGTTCGTTGCCGAGTCCTTGCAGCTTGAGCCCGCGGCGCACCTCGTCGGGGTACTGACCGGCCATCTCCGGGGCACTGCCGAAGCCGAGAAAGTCGGGGGCGGCGAGCAGATGGATGTGCAACGCATGACTCTGGATCCACTCGCCGCAGTAGAGCAGGCGGCGCATCTCGCGCACCCACGGGCCGGGGTCCATGCGGAAGATCTTCTCCAGGGCGTGCACCGCGCTCATCTGGTAGGCCACCGGACAGATGCCGCAGATGCGCGCCACCATGTCCGGCACCTCGTGGTAGTCGCGCCCCTCCAGGAACTTCTCGAAGAAGCGCGGCGGCTCGAAGATGCGCAGCTTCAGCTTGTCGATGGCCCCGTCACGGATGGCCACATCGAGCGCCCCCTCGCCCTCGACACGGGCGAGCAGCGGAACCTTGATCGAGACTTGGCGGGACTCAGCCATGGGCCGGCTCCTTGAACTTGTACTTCAAACCCACCTCGGCGTAATCGCGGGCGCCGCTGTAGATGCAGAGGAAACGGCGCGCCACCTCGTCGGGCAGCAGCCCCAGCCCCTCGAAACGGCGCCCGAGGGCGTTGGCGTTGACGTTGTCGGAGGGACCGAAGCAGCCG
Organism: Endothiovibrio diazotrophicus; assembly: GCF_054657215.1. Taxonomy (NCBI): domain Bacteria; kingdom Pseudomonadati; phylum Pseudomonadota; class Gammaproteobacteria; order Chromatiales; family Thioalkalispiraceae; genus Endothiovibrio; species Endothiovibrio diazotrophicus. The sequence goes on along the minus strand of NZ_BAAHXB010000043.1, from coordinate 12,567 downwards.
TGGCAGTCGCGGCCGAAGCGGGGACAGAGGGCACCGCACCCGGTATTGGTCACCGGCCCCAGGCAGGGCTTGCCGTGGGCCACCAGGGTGCAGACGGTGCCGGAGCGCTTGCACTCCAGGCAGACCTTGTCGCGGGAGACCGCCGGCTCCACGCCGAAGAGTAGCGCACGTACCGCGGCGACCACCTGGCGGGTATTCACCGGGCAGCCCCACAGGGTGAGGTCCACCTTGATGTGCTGGCCGATGGCGGTGGCGTTGTCGAGGGTGTGGATATACTGCGGCGAGGCGTAGATATCGGCGGTCCAGTCGCGGACGTCGGCCAATGAACGAAGCGCCTGGAGGCCGCCGGAGGTGGCGCAGGCGCCGATCGCCACCAGATAGCTCGAATTCTCCCGCACCCGCTTGATCCGCTCCACCTCCTCCATGGTGGTGACGCTGCCCTCGACGAAGGCGATGTCCACCTTCGCCTCCGGGTCCACCGGGCCCGCCTCGGCGAAGTGGACGATATCCACCAACTGGGTCAGGGTAACCAGCTCTTCGCCCATGTTGAGAAAGGCGAGCTGGCAGCCGTCGCAGGAGCTGAACTTATGCACCGCAACCCGCGGCTTGCTGTGGATCGGTACCTTCTTGGTCATGGTCTGACCTCTGTGCTAGTCCCGCTAGAAGATTTATCCGCAAATGAACGCGAATGGACGCAAATGAAGAGAAGGGAAATCATCGCATCCGTTTGCGGACGATACATGTTCATCGGCCGGGCCTTGCCCGCCGCAACGCTCGGCAATCCATCCAACCGCCGTGCCCACCGGCACGCCCGACGGCCACGGGCCGCCCTATAGGGCGCGCCGCGCGCGCCATGGTGATCGAAACCGCGCTCTCGCCGTTTCCCGCTGACCTGTTTTCGAAGCGCGATCCCTCGACACCGCGATCACAGGCCACCCTTCAAGCCCTTATCCACAAACAACCACGAACACACGCCCACGCCCCTCTTCTCATTTGCGTCCATTCGCGTTCATTTGCGGAAAAAACTCTTCAAAAACCCTTCACCCCGAACAGCTCCTTGACGTCCGGATAGTTGAACACCGGTCCGTCCTTGCAGACGAAGTTGCCGCCGATCTGGCAGTGGCCGCAGTGACCGGCGCCGCACTGCATGTTGCGCTCCATACTCAGCCACAGGCTCTCCTCGCGCACCCCGCGCTTGACCAATTCACCGGCGGCGGCGCGCATCATCCCCTCGGGGCCGCACATCATGGCGACGGTGTTGTCGGGGTCCACCTCCAAATTCTCGAACAGCACGGTGACCGGCCCAACGTGCCACGGCCAGCCCCGTCCACCGACGTCGGCGGCAAGGAACACCCGGGTATCCTTCTCCTTCTCCCACTTCTCGTAACGCTCGCGCCAGATCAGGTCGTTGTGGTGCTTCACGCCCTGCAGGATCGAGAGGCGGCGGAACTGCTCGCGGCGGCGCATGATGTAATTGATCACCGAGACCACCGGCGCGCAGCCGAGGCCGCCGGTGACGATCACCACGTCCTTGCCCAGGGACTCGCGCATCGGCCAGCCGCGGCCGAACGGGCCGCGCAGGCCGATCCGGTCCCCCTGCTCCAGGTGGGCCATGCCACGGGTGACCCGCCCCACCACCCGGATGGTGTGGTCGAGCATCTCGTCGTCCTCCGGATCGGAGACGATGGAGATCGGGATCTCGCCGACGCCGTAGAGGTAGACCATGTTGAACTGGCCCGGCTCGAAGCAGAACGGGGTGCGGGCATCGACGGCGCAGTAGCGGGCCATCGCCCCCTCCCCCAACAGCTTCAGGCGCAGGGTGAAGATCCCGTCGGCCTCCTGGATCCGCTCGACGATCTCCGCCTCGTGGAGTTGATAGGGGTTAAACATCGCTCGTCTCCGCCTCGTCGTCGCTACAGATCGCCGCCGCCTCCTCGGTGAGATCGATCCCCACCGGGCACCAGGTGATGCAACGGCCGCACCCGACGCAACCGCTGCGCCCGTACTGGTCGTGCCAACTGCCCAGCTTGTGGGTCAGCCACTGGCGGTAGCGCATACCGGTCTCGCAACGGATGATGAAGCCGTGGATGTAGCTGTGGCCCTCGGTGAAACAGGAGTCCCACTCGCGGACGTGGGCGCTCTCGCTGCCGTCGAGCTGCGGCACCTCCTCCTCGTTGTGGCAGAAGCAGGTGGGGCAGACCTGGGTGCAGTTGCCACAGGCGAGGCAGCGCCCCGCCACCTCGCCCCAGCGCGGGTGGTCGAGGTGGTCGAACAGCGGCTGACGCAGGTCTCGCGAGGGGAGACGGCGCGATTGGCCGGCCGCCGCCGCTTCCACCTGATGATCGGCGGCGATCAACTGTTCGGCCGCCACCTCGTCGGTCGGCAGCCCGTCGAGCAGGGCCTGCCCGGCCTCGCTGCCGGCACCGATGACGAAGCCGTCGTCCAGTTCGGAGAGTGACAGGTCGAAACCGGTGATCACGCCCGGGCCGTCGCCGGTGGAGTCGCAGAAGCAGGTGTCGGCGGGGTGGGAACAGTTGACCGCCACCACGAAGAGTCCCTCGCGCCGCTTGGCGTAGTAGGGATCGGCCAGCGGCTCGCGGAGAAAGTGGGCATCCTGCAGCTTGAGGGCGGCCAGATCGCAAGGGCGCACGCCGATCGCGGCGATCCGCTCGGCGGGCGGTTCCACCGTCTCGAAGCGGATTCCGCGATTGCTGCCGAAGGCCTTCCACAGCACCTCGCGCGGCGCGAAGAGAAAGGGCTTGAGCATCTGCGGCCCGTTGGACCAGGCGAAGTAGCGGGGACCCTCGCCCTCATGGGTGCGGTAATACCCCGGTCGCTGCTCGACCGAGACGCCCCGCGGCAACTGCTCGGCGGCGTCGAGGTCGTCGACCACGATCGCCCCGTCGCGCAGCCGCGGCCCGACCACCCGGAAGCCCGCGTCGCGCAACGCCGAGATCAGGCTCCCGAAGCGCTCGCGGGGAAGATAGCGGCTGGCATTCATCGGCTTTTCGCTCCGTCGTCGACGGTTCTTGATTTTCGCCGCGGATACCGTATCTCCACGCACCCGCGTCGTCGATTCCGCTACTGAGTATATGGAAGATACGAAGCGTGTAAATGAAGGTTTTTTAACATGTACTGAACTACTGTCGATGCCCCCGGGGGGAGCATTTGACGGTTTTCTAATTTCCCCCTCCGCGTATAGTGGCGGACTCAGCCACCGGCACCGTCCGCCGCACCCAATCCAGCGACCGCAGCGCCATCATGCCCACACGGCTCATCACCCTCACCGGCCGGGTCCAGGGGGTCGGCTTCCGCCCCTTCGTCTACCGCCTCGCCCACGCCCACCGGCTCACCGGCTGGGTGCGCAACCGCGCCGGCCGGGTGGAGATCCTGGCGGCCGGCGACGAGAACGCCCTGGAGCGCTTCGAACGGGAGCTGATCGAACGGGCGCCCCCCCTGGCGCGGCCCGAACCCTTCACCAGCGAGGCGAGCGACCGAGCCACCGGCGAGCACTTCGCGATCCACCACAGCGACGACGGCGGCGAGGCGGACGTCCACGTTCCGCCCGACCAGTTCTGTTGCGACGACTGTCTGGCGGAGCTGCGCGATCCCGGCGAGCGGCGCCACCGCTACCCCTTCATCAACTGTACCCAGTGCGGCCCGCGCTACACCCTGATCCGCGCCCTGCCCTACGATCGTTCCAACACCACCCTGGCGAATTTCCCGCTCTGCGCGGCGTGCCGCGCCGAGTACGGCGATCCGCTGGACCGGCGCTTTCACGCCCAACCATTGGCCTGCCCCGAGTGCGGCCCGCGACTCGCCTTCCGGCGTGGAGCGGATCGGCCGCTGTTCGCCGAGGAGGGTCTACAAGCAACGCTGGCCGCGCTGCGCCGGGGCGAGGTGGTGGCGGTCAAAGGCGTCGGCGGCTACCACCTGCTGTGCGACGCCCGCGACGAGGCGGCGGTGACCCGCCTGCGCCGACGCAAGCCGCGCCCGCACAAACCGCTGGCGGTACTGTTTCCGCCGGGTCCCGGCGACGATCCGGCAGCCGAACTGCGCGCCGTCCTCTCCCCCGACGCGGCCGAGGAGGCCCTGGTCGCCTCGCCGATGCGGCCGATCGTGCTGATCGCCCGCCGCCCCGGCGGCGCGCTGGCGGAGGCGATCGCCCCCGGCCTCGACGAGGTCGGGGCGATGCTCCCCTACGCCCCGCTCCACGCCCTGCTCGCCGAAGGCTTCGGCGGCCCGCTGGTGGCCACCTCCGGCAATCCGAGCGGCGAGCCGGTGCTCACCGACGAGCACGAGGCGGAACGACGCCTCGCCCACGTCGCCGACGCCTTCCTTCACCACGACCGGCCGATCGAGCGCCCCGCCGACGACCCCCTCTACCGCACCATCGCCGGCCGCCCGCGACCGCTGCGCCTGGGCCGCGGCAACGCCCCGCTGGAGCTGCGCCTGCCCCGCCCGCTGGAACGCCCGGTGCTCGCCCTCGGCGGCCAGATGAAGGGGTGCGTCGCCCTCGGCTGGTATGATCGCGCGGTGCTCTCCCCGCACATCGGCGAGCTGGATACCCCGCGCGGCTTGGCTCTGCTGCGCCAAGTGGGCGCCGACCTGCAACGACTCTACGGCGTCCGTGCCGAGGCGCTGGCCCTCGACGCCCACCCCGGCTACAGCTACCGCCGCTGGGCGACGGAGAGCGGCCTGCCGTTGATCGAGGTGTTCCACCACCAAGCCCACGCCGCCGCGCTGGCCGGTGAATTTCCCGCGGAGGAGCGCTGGCTGACCTTCACCTGGGACGGCGTCGGCTACGGCGAGGACGGCACCCTGTGGGGCGGCGAGGCGCTGCTCGGCCGCCCCGGCGCGTGGCGGCGGGTGGCGAGCCTGCGCCCGTTCCGTCTCCCCGGCGGCGACAAGGCGGGGCGCGAGCCGTGGCGCTCGGCCGCCGCGCTGTGCTGGGAAATCGGCGCCGAACCACCCTTCCTCCCTGCTGGAAGCGCCCTGCTCAAAGAGGCGTGGGCACGCGGGCTCAACGCCCCGCTCAGCAGCGCCGCCGGACGCCTCTTCGACGCCGCGGCCAGCCTGCTCGGAATCCTCCATGCCGGCAGTTTCGAGGGGCAGGGGCCGATGTGGCTGGAGGCGCGCGCATCCGGCGTAGAGGCGCCGCTGGAGCTGCCCTTGGAATCGGCGGACGACGGTCTGCTGCGTGGCGACTGGTCGCCGTTGATAGCGGCGCTGATCGACGGTGGAGCGTCGATCGAACAGCGCGCCACCCTCTTCCACGCCACCCTCGCCCGCCTGCTCCGCCGCCAGGCCGAGGCAATCCGCGAACGGGAGGGGGCGTTCACCGTCGGCCTCACCGGCGGCGTGTTCCAGAACCGCCGCCTCGCCGAGGCGGCGGCGGCGGAACTCAGCGCCGCGGGCTTTCCTGTCCACCTGCCGAGCGAAGTCCCCGCCAACGATGCCGGCCTGGGCTGGGGCCAGTTGGTCGAGGCCGCCACGCGGCCCGCCTAGGGCGTGCCGTGCGCGCCGGGCGGTGACCGAAGCCCTGCCCTCGACGGTTCCTGGCGAACCGTTTGCGAAGTGCCCTCGTTCGACGCGGCGGCCACAGGCCGCCCTATAGGAAACAGCGGCTCCTTCGCCCCATATGGTATGGACGACAAGCCTCAATCCCCATATATTGGGCCCCATGGATGCCCTCTCCCAGCATATCGAACTCAAGGGCAGCGTCTTCACGCTGCTCGTCCTCCACCCGCTGAGCGGCGATCTGGGGGCGATCGGCGCGCAATTGGACGAAAAACTGGAGCAATTGCCCGGTTTCTTCGCCGATGCACCGATGGTCATCGACCTGCAGAGGCAGAGCGAAGCGCTGCCGCTGGACGCGCTGCGCGACCTGCTGCGCGAGCGCGGACTGGTGCCGGTGGGGGTGCGCAACCTCGCCGCCGAGCGCCGCGAGGAGGCACTGGCGGCAGGCCTCGGCATTCTCCCGGAAGGACGCGCACCGGCCACCGAACGGACCGAGGGGCCGGCCGCCCCCGAACCCGAGGCGAGCGCCGAACCGGCGCCGCCGGCGAGCACGCCGCCCCCGGTCCGCCGGCCGCCGAAGATCGTCGCCACCCCGGTGCGCTCCGGCCAGCAGGTCTACAGCCCCGGCGACCTGATCCTGCTCGCCCCGGTCAGCTCCGGCGGCGAGGTACTGGCCGACGGCCACATCCACGCCTATGCTCCGCTGCGCGGGCGGGCGCTGGCGGGCATTCGCGGCGACGAGGGGGCGCGCATCTTCTGCCGCTCCCTGGAGGCCGAACTGGTGTCGGTGGCCGGCAACTACCGGCTCGCCGACGACATCGACGAATCGCTCCGCGGCCGCTCCGTGCAGATCCTGCTGAACGGCGAGCGGCTGGAGATCCAACCCCTGTAACGAAACGCCGCTGTAATGCGACGTATCCCGCGACATCACACGGAGATCACAACTTTGGCCAAGGTAATCGTCGTCACCTCCGGCAAGGGCGGGGTGGGCAAGACCACCACCAGCGCCAGCATCGCCACCGGTCTCGCCCTCAAGGGACACAAGACCGCGGTCATCGACTTCGACGTCGGCCTGCGCAACCTCGACCTGATCATGGGCTGCGAGCGGCGGGTGGTCTACGACTTCGTCCATGTGGTCAACGAGGAAGCCACCCTCAACCAGGCGTTGATCAAGGACAAGCGCACCGACCACCTCTACATCCTCCCCGCCTCGCAGACCCGCGACAAGGACGCGCTCAACCAGGAGGGGGTGCAGCGGGTGATCGACGAGCTCTCCAAGGATCACGACTACATCATCTGCGACTCGCCCGCCGGCATCGAGAAGGGGGCGTTCATGGCGCTCTACTTCGCCGACGAGGCGCTGGTGGTGACCAACCCGGAGGTCTCCTCGGTGCGCGACTCCGACCGCATCCTCGGCATCCTCGCCGCCAAGTCGCGGCGCGCCGAGCAGGGGCTGGAGCCGGTCAAGGAGCACCTGGTGATCACCCGCTACCACGCCGAGCGGGTCGCCTCCGGCGAGATGCTCAGCGTCGACGACATCCAGGAGATCCTCGGCATCCCGCTGCTCGGCGTGGTCCCCGAGTCGCCGGCGGTGCTCAACAACTCCAACGCCGGCACCCCGGTGATCTACGACGAGACCAGCACCGCCGGCCAGGCCTACCACGACATCGTCGCCCGCTTCCTCGGCGAGGAGCGGCCGCAGCGGTTCATCGAGGCGGAGAAGAAGGGGCTGCTCAAGCGCCTCTTCGGGAGCTGAAGCCATGGGATTGCTCGACTATTTCCGCAGCTCCCGCCAGGGCAGCGCCGCGGTGGCCAAGGAGCGGCTGCAGATCCTGGTGGCCCAGGAGCGCGGGCTGCGCAACAGCCCCGACTACCTGCCGATGCTCAAGCAGGAGCTGCTGGAGGTGATCGCCAAGTACGTCCACATCGACGCCGATCAGGTGCAGGTGAGCTTCGACCGCGACGGCGACTGCGAGGTGCTGGAACTCAACGTGATGCTCCCCGAAGGGCCGGGGAAGCGTTGAGGGGCTCCCCGACGACGGACAGGCCGACATGGGGCGCCCCACGGGCGTCTCGGCGCGTCTGGGCAGTTGGTGCTTTCGTTTGACACTCCCCGCCGACGAAGCTTCGTAGGGTGGGTTCCCTGACACGCCCCCTCACAGCCGCCACCATCCGATCAGCACCATCGTCCACAGCAGCACCGGCCAGAAGAGCACCTTGGCCAGCAGGTTGTCGCGGAAGTTGATCCATCCCCGCCCGTCCAGCGAGCGCAGCGAGAAGAGATAGGCGTCGAGGGCGACGAACAGCAGGAAGCCGTACATCACCAGATAGAAGTACTCGATGTAGACCATCCCGGAACCGGCGAACTGACTGCGCACCTGGACGTGGGCCAGCAGCACGACGAAAAACAGCGCCGAACAGGCACCGAGGATGCCCGAGGTGTTGAAGCCGAAGCGCGAGGCCTGCTCCTCGTCGTTGGACAGCGTCATCAACGCGCCGAACAGCAGCAGCGCCACCACCAGCAGCGGCACCAGGTGGACGACGAAGGCGTTGATGAACTTGCGCTTCGCCCCGAGGTTGAAGAAGAACTCCCGATAGTTCACCTGCTTCTGGGCCTCTGGCCAGCCGAAGTTGGTGTCATAGGGGATGTCGTTGAAGCTAAAGAAGGTCTCGTCGATCTCCCAGGTCCCCTGGACGATCTGCTGGTCGAGACCGAAGCGCCTCGCCCCACCGTTGGCATAGGCATCGAAGTCGGGGACGAAGAGGATGTGCTCGTCGTTGGCGAAGTCCTTGCGCCAGAGACGCAGCCAGATGGTGGGAAGGTCCAGCGGATAGGCGGAATAATCGAAGGATTGGCGGACGGTGACGTCGAAGTACCAGCCGATCAGCTGATAGGGCTTGCCGTGATCGGTGACTTGCTCCCGGTAGCGTTCCTGGATCGTGGTATCACCGGAGGCCACCTCCTCCGGGAAGATGAAGCCCTTGGCAAAACGCTCGGGAAAGTCCTGCGGGTACTTCTGCCAGACGTAGCCGGTGACGTTGACGTCACTGGCCGAGACGAAGGCCAGCGACTGGATGAACAGCCCGGTAGGGATCAGCACCGGCCGCCGACCACCGCGGAACTCCACCGTCGAGGTGTCGGCGAGCATCCGCTCCAGCTCCGCCTGGTCGGCCACCCGATGCACCTCCTCGCCGTACTTCCGCTCCACCTGCGCCCATTGGGTGCCGATGGCGACCACCGCCAGCAGGGAGAGAACGAGGGAGGCCAGCCAATAGGTACGGGTGGAGATTCGGTTCATCGGGTTCGTCCTTGAATGATGCGCGGCAACGGGGCGGCGTCATTCTAAACTTACCTCCATCCCGAATCGAACGCCCGTTCTCAGCCGAGAAGAAACTCGCTGAACCGCCCCCGCACGCAGTGGTTGGAGGACATCGCGCTGGCATAGCCGCCGGCGTTGATGAAGGCGATCCGATCCCCCTCCTCCACCGGCGTCAGCCGCACATTGCGCGCCCACAGATCGAGCGCCTCGTTGATGTTGCCGGCGATCGTCGCCACCACCGGCTCGCCCGGGCGCGCCAGGCAGGGCAGCGGCGCGCAGGGCAGGTGGTAGAAGGCCGGCTCGATGGCCAGGTTGAAGCCGCCGTCGACGCCGACGAAGAGCGTGTCGCGCTTATCCTCGACGGTGTTGGCCTGCAGCACCAGCACGCCCGCATCCTTCACCACATAGTCGCCCGGCTCGACCAGCACCCGCACCCCGCGGTCACCGAACACCCGCCGGATCTCGCCGCTCCAGCGCGCCAGGTCCAGCGGCTCGTCCCCCGCCTGATGGGGCACGCCGAGGCCGCCGCCGAGGTTGACCAATTGCGGCCGATCGAGGCGGTCGAGGAAATCGCGGCAGCGCTCGAGGATCTCCCCCCACAGCGGCAGCTGGCTGGAGAGATAGCCGCAGCCGGTGTGGAAGTGGATCCCCTTCACCTGGAGGCCGTAGCGGGCCGCCGTCTCCAGCGCCTCCTCGAACTGCTCGCGGTAGATGCCGAACTTGGTGGTCGCCCCCGGGGTGGAGTAGCGCAGCAGCTCGTTGTCGCCGTAGCCGACGCCGAGGGCGGGGTTGATCCGCAGGCCGATGGCGCGCCCCGGCGCCCGTTCGCCGTAGCGGCGGATCGAGGAGAGCGAATCGAGGTTGATCCACATCTCCGGATGGCGCACCAAAGTGTCCAAATCGTCGTTGGAGACCGAGGTGTTGGTGTAGGAGATATCCCCCGCCTCGAAGCCGCACTGCAGCGCCCACTCCACCTCGCCGGGGGAACAGGCATCGATCCCGCACAGGCCGCTCGCCTTCATCCGCGCCAGCAGCGGCATGAAGCGGTTGGCCTTCATCGCGTAGTGGATGCGCGCATCCAAGCCGGTCCCGGCCAGGGCGTTCGCCAGGCGACGCAGGTTCGCGAGCACCCGCTCGGCGCTGTAGAAGAAGACCGGCCCGCGGAGGCGGGCGGCCAGTTCCCCCAGGTTGCGACCGGCCAACAGGAGCCGGCCGTCCCGGTAGTGGAGATCGTCGCGGCTCCACCACTCGCCGCTCACCGCCGCCACGCTCAGTGGCTATGCTCGGCGGCGATCCACTGCCGCCCCTCTTCGCTGATCTCCTCGCGCCGCCCGGTGATCCACTGGCGACAGTCGGCCGCCCCGCAGTGGCAGGGGAACTGCTTGAACAGGCGGTCCTCGGTCACCGTGTAGTCGATGGTGAGGATCTCGCCGGCGGCGATGTCGCGCAGGGCGAGCAGCTCCAGGCGGTTCATGTCGAGGATCGCGTTGGGCGAGCAGGCGTGGGTCAGCAGGCCGCTGAACCAGGGGTCGTGGATATGCAGCTGGGGGGTGACCTGCAGGGTGTGCTGGGTGATCTCGTGGGTAATCCAGCCGGTGAAACGGGCGATCACCTGGCCGGCGCGCCAATCGGCGCGGGAGACCACCCCGCGGCCGATCGCCCCGGAGATGGTGTCGGGAAGGAACTGGTCCAGCGTCGGGTAACCTTCGCTGGCGAAGAGGTCGGCGGGATAGACTGATCCGACGATCATGGCATCGTGCTCCGAATGGGGGGTTGAGGGATCGGTTTTGGTTGCCGACCCCTCCCAATCCGGACGGCGAAGCCGCCTCCTTCCCGGCATGGCGATCGGCGGCAAAAATCTATCGCCGCACACCGCCGCTCGAAAGCAGAAATTTTTTGGGGAAACAGGGAGTTCGGGGGTCCCGAGGGAGGGCCGTCGACGTGCGGCGCAGCGCGCGCCGAAACGTTACCGGCGAATTACGCCTCCCTTTTCGACGGGAATCGGAAAAATGGCGAATTCGGCCGAAAAAAGGGCAATCAGGGAGGCCGGGGAAGGGCCGCATGAAGCGCCTGCGGGAACCGGCGCGGTAGCGAAAATCGATATCGGATGACGGGCCGGTTTTGGCCGCGCCATGAATGAAAAAGGGTGGACGCGAAGCGCTTTTTCGCCCTTTCGCCGCGCTTTTCGCAAAGCGCCTGGAAAGAGTGCAGGCAACGGGACCTTCCGTGGCCCGTTTCGCCCCTGCTCGGCGTTTTTGCCCCACCCCCCACGCGGCCCGGTCATCCCTGCGGTCCCGCGGAGGACGTCCCGTCAAGTCATAAAAAAACGCTATGGCCTGAGACGAAGGGGGCAACACCCGACGCTAATCGCCGTCGCGCAGCCGCTGACAGAAGGTACGCTGATCCGGATTTTCCACCGCATCGACCACCGCGTTGACCAGCTCGCCCAACTCCTCCGGCGAGATCACCCCGAGCACCCGGTTGAGCAGCTCCGGACGGACGATGGCATAGGCGGTCTCGCCATCCTTCAGGTTGACCACCACCCCGGCGGCGTGGTGGTCCTCCTCCTCCATCATCGCCATCCCCTCGTCCATCAGTTCTTCATAGCGCACCTCGATCGCGTCGATCAGGTCGTCGTCGAGCTCCTCGGGAATCCGCACCTCGAACTGCTCCTCTCCCACCTCCTGCTCCACCGGGACGCCCTTCTCCTCCAGGAAGGCGAGAAACTTGCGGAAGGGGGGTTCGACGAAGAAGAGGTAGTCCAGCATGGCGACTCCGAAACGGGTGGTTGGGAAAAGGCGTTAGGGTATCGGGGGTGGCATGGGGATGCCACCGCACGGGAGGAAACCCTCGCTCGGAGAAGAAGAAAAAACTAATCAATTGTTCGGACAAGATAAGCGGTCCCAAAAGGCGTTGCCGCCAGAGACGCCCTCGCCCTCGTTACCACGCTCCGCGTGGTAACGCCCTCTTCGACGCTCCGCGTCGTGCGGAACGAAGGCACCCACGCCAAACGTCCACCACCGCCCCGGGCAGGACGCAGAGCGTCCGAGGCGGTGGGTTACGACGCGGAGCGTCGTAACCAGGGAGGCGAGCTCCCCAAAAGGCACTGCTGCCAGAGACGTCCTCGTGACGCCCTCGTTACCACGCTCCGCGTGGTAACGCCCTCTTCGACGCTCCGCGTCGTGCGGAACGAAGGCAACCACACCAAACTCCACCACCGCCCCGGGCAGGACGCAGAGCGTCCAAGGCGGTGGGTTACGACGCGGAGCGTCGTAACCAGGGGGGCGAGCTCCCCAAAAGGCACTGCCGCCAGCGACGCCCTCGTTACCACGCTCCGCGTGGTAACGCCCTCTTCGACGCTCCGCGTCGTGCGGAACAAAGGCACCCACGCCAAACGTCCACCACCGCCCCGGGCAGGACGCAGAGCGTCCAAGGCGGTGGGTTTCGACGCGGAGCGTCGTAACCAGGGAGGCGAGCTCCCCAAAAGGCACTGCCGCCAGCGACGCCCTCGTTACCACGCTCCGCGTGGTAACGCCCTCTTCGACGCTCCGCGTCGTGCGAAACGAAGGCAACCACGCCAAACGTCCACCACCGCCCCGGGCAGGACGCAGAGCGTCCAAGGCGGTGGGTTACGACGCGGAGCGTCGTAACCAGGGGGGCGAGCTCCCCAAAGGCACTGCCGCCAGAGACGCCCTCGTTACCACGCTCCGCGTGGTAACGCCCTCTT